>NZ_JAJNRD010000099.1:0-811 GCF_022228055.1 Halorhodospira sp. 9621 | reverse complement strand
GCAGCACCAACGTGGCCGACTCGCACAACGACAACTCGGACCGCAGCGACAACTCGGACCGCAGCTCGAGCGTGGCCGATTCGCACAACAGCGAGAAGAACTACAGCTCGGAGTTCACGTACAACAAGGATGACAATTCGGACAACAGCGTCGCGGATTCACACAACTCGGAGAAGAACTACAGCTCCGAGCGGACCTACAACAAGGACGACAACTCCGATAACAGCTCCAGCATCGCAGACTCGTACAACGACAACTCGGACCGCAGTGACAACTCGGATCGGAGCCTGACCGACTCCCAGAACGACAACTCCGATCGCAGCACGAGCGTTGCGGACTCCAACAACTCGGATAGCAGCATCAACGACTCGTTCAACAAGGACTCCAGCGATCACTCGGACAACAGCATCGCCGACTCGTACAACAGCGACGATAGCGACAACTCCGACAACAGCACCGCTGATTCCCACAACACCATGGACTCGCACAACACGATGAAGGACTCGCAGAACGAGATCACCGACTCGTTCAATCACTTCCTCGACATGGAAATGACCGTGGCCAGCTCCGAGCTGCGCGGCACGGTCAGCGGCAACACCCTGCGCATCGGCGGTGACGACGACGCCTGGCTGCACGTCAACAACCGCATGGCGGAAGGCTCGGTCTCCGGCAACGCGGGCATCACCCAGGTTTCTCAGAACGGTGGTGTCGGCAGCCTGAT
The DNA here is from genome assembly GCF_022228055.1 of Halorhodospira sp. 9621. Taxonomy (NCBI): domain Bacteria; kingdom Pseudomonadati; phylum Pseudomonadota; class Gammaproteobacteria; order Chromatiales; family Ectothiorhodospiraceae; genus Halorhodospira; species Halorhodospira sp. 9621. Next base: position 90 of record NZ_JAJNRD010000099.1, on the reverse strand, counting down.
CCAGCAGAACGTCACCATGCAGGGCAACGTGCGCATCAACCCGGCTCAGTAAGGACACGACCGGCAACAAAAAGCCGGAACCGGGGCGGG
>NZ_JAJNRD010000098.1:0-834 GCF_022228055.1 Halorhodospira sp. 9621 | reverse complement strand
GTCTTAAACCATAGCTGGGGGCAGTGAGAGGTTCCGATGAAGTACTCCGACGAACGACGTGAGGCGGTCCTGCGCAAGCTCGGCCCACCGAACAACCGCAGCGTCGCCGACGTGGCTGCTGAGGAAGGCATCTCGGCACCCACGATCTATGCTTGGCGCTCCCAGGCGCGCAAGGAGGGTCGCCTGATGCCAGATCAGGGCACGCAGGGCCCCGATGGCTGGAGCTCCCGGGACAAGTTCAATGCCGTCCTGGAGACGGCCACGCTCAGCGAGGAAGAGCTCGCCGAGTACTGCCGCCGCCGCGGGCTATACCCGGAGCAGATCGAGCAGTGGCGGCTCAGCTGCGAGCAGGCCAACGACCGGGCCGAGGCCACGGCACAGCGCCAGGCCGACTCCAACAAGGAGGAGCGCAAGCGCAACCGGAAGCTGACCCAGGAGCTCAAGCGCAAGGAGGCAGCACTGGCCGAGACGGCGGCATTGCTCACCCTCCGGGGAAAAGCCGACGCGATCTGGGGGGACGAGGAGTCATGACGTCCGCTGCAGATCGCGCCAGCGCCGTTGAATTGATCGACGAGGCCCGGGCCAACGGGGCTCGACTGAAGAAGGCGTGTGCGGAGCTGAGGATCGCGCAGAACACCTATCGGCGGTGGAAGGCCGGTACCGAGGATCAGCGCCCTTATGCCGAGCGTCCGACGCCGTCGCACAAGCTCAGCGCCGAGGAGCGCCGGCATGTGCTCGATCTGTGCCACCGACCGGAGTACGCCAGCCTGCCGCCGGCGCAGATCGTGCTGCGCCTGGCCGATGACCATCAGGTCTACGTGGCGTCGGAGCGCA
>NZ_JAJNRD010000097.1:0-859 GCF_022228055.1 Halorhodospira sp. 9621 | reverse complement strand
ATCTAACAGCTGCCCGGATTTATCTATCAATACCGCCTCTGGCCTGACGGAAGCTCGGCTTTCGTCTACGCCAACGAGGGCATTGAGAAGATCTACGGCATCACGCCTCAAGAGGCCATGGAGTGCGCCGATCGCCTCTTCGAAGTCGTCTGGGAGGCCGACCGGGAAGGGGTTTACCGGAGCATTGAGCAATCGGCCGAGACCCTCACACCCTGGCGCCACAGCTACCGGATCGAGCACCCCCTAAAGGGCACGGTCTGGCTGGAGGGCCATGCCACACCGGAGCGCCTGGCTGACGGCAGCACCCTCTGGCATGGGTATGTGCACGATATCACCGACCGAGTCCGCGCCGAGCAGGAACTGACCGAGAGCAAGGCGCTGCTCGAGGAATTCTTCAATCAGTCGATCATGGGCTTTTTCTTCATGATGCTCGATGAGCCGATCGACTGGCACGCGGCCTCAGAGGCGGAGAAAGAATCGCTGCTTGACTATGTCGTGGCCCATCAGCGGATGACCAAGATCAATCAGGCCATGCTCGATCAATATGGCGCTGACCGTGAGGAGTTCATCGGCCTCACCTACCGGGACTTTTTCCCCGAGGAACAGCTTGAGCACGGTCGCGCCGTGCTTCGGGAGATTTTCGATCAAGGCCGGGCCCATGCGGTGACGCATGAGCAGAAAGGGGATGGCACGCCCATCATCATCCTTGGGGACTATACCTGCCTGCACGATGAACATGGCCGCGTCACCGGCCACTTCGGTGTCCAGGACGACATCACCGAGCGCCGGCAGCAGCAGGAGGCCCTGGTGCGAGCCCGGCAGGAAGCCGAGCAAGCGAACCGGGCCAAGAGCGAGTTCC
>NZ_JAJNRD010000096.1:0-850 GCF_022228055.1 Halorhodospira sp. 9621 | reverse complement strand
ATACTGACTTGATCTTGTCCAGCTACGGAAAGCGCTTGCGCTACTCTGCAAGCATCCTCGTAATCACTCGTCAGGTATGATGTTTTTGACCGAAAAACCTTCACACCCTCCGGAGTAACCAGTATAAAAGTATGGTCACGCGGGAACATAAGACTTCGCCTCACAAAAAATAGGTCGGAATATAGCTTTTTATTAGAAGCGTCGACGCTGCGCGACGAACCAGGGGTTCCGAAAGCTGTTTAGGACGTGCGCAGGTTGGCCACATGGCCTCGACTAACCACGGATTATTTATGGCGGCAAGGCAAACAGTTTGGTGGGGTGCCCAGATCCATGTAAAATCAAAAAAATAGAAAAGATGACCATCGGGGAAGGAAGGCGCCGCACCTTTGGGTGAAAGCTTATCGCTCGTGAGAGCGACGTTCAATAGCACCATCCAGGTCGAGACCCGGTAGGAGCGACTGAGCTCGGACAACGGCGTCTATTTCCAGCGCTAGGTCCTCGAGCGGACCGGAATCGTTTCCTGGCTGAAGGAGCGTCTGACGAGCCTCCGGGATGCTCACCGGGTTAAGCACCTGCTTAAAGGGTTGCTACGAGACACTGTGACGATGCTTGGGCCAGGCTGGAACGACCAGTCGGACACCGGCACGGGTCGCGATTATCCGATGCGTGTCGCCTGCCGCAGCGACCGACGAGGTGCGCTGGTCATCGAGTGGCAGATGGCCTCGCAGCCGATAGTCTCGCGGTTGCTCAACATCCTCGCCGAACCACGAAAAAAAACCGTGCCCGATCACGCGCGGCTCAAGCTGTTTGATCAGCGGATTCGGGCCCGGAACACTCAGAATGGCTGGAT
>NZ_JAJNRD010000095.1:0-882 GCF_022228055.1 Halorhodospira sp. 9621 | reverse complement strand
AGTGGACCAAGCACTGCTGGGTGGACGCTCGAAATCCTCTCGGTCAACACGAGAGACCGGTTGCGTGAGCGCCGGAATCCTCGTCCTTTAGGGCGAGGAGGAAGTCAACACTACTTTCCGAACCTAACCTCGTTCCCAGAGCAGCCGGAGACCGACGACAGTCCAGGACCGCATACACTCGGATCAAGTCGTCTACCAAATCATAGTAGATCGCGTAATTGAAGCGATCGCGAAGTCGCTTACGCACACTACGCCAGTCATCAAACCGGGCTTCGCCCTGCCTCACGCCCGCCTCGCGCTCGGCCAGCACGTCACCGTGCCAGCCTGGAGTCGGGATGGCATCGGGCTGCTTGAGGAGGTCATCCCAGAGTTCCTCAAGCGCGCGGAGCTTCTCGGCCGTGCCCATGTCTTTGATTGGCAGCCTTGTAGGCATTGTCACGCCTCGTCAGGTATTACCTTTGTGAATACCACCCTCTATTGTAGCGCCGTCACTGCCAGTGCTGAGCGTTTCAGCCCTGCGGTCCCGCCGGGCGCTCCGTCGGCTCCGCCTCTCCCTGGGTCTCCTCCACCTCGGCGCGTAGGGCCTCGATCTCCTCCATCAGGCGCTGGTGCTCGGCGCGCTTGCGCTGCAGGTGGCGGTAGGCCAACTGTGCCTTCTCGCTCACCCCGGCCGGGGTGAGCCGGTAGAGGTAGCGGCGTTTATCCGGCGCGTTGGAGAAGTTCTGCGCCTTCACCCAGCCGCGGCTGATCACGGCGCGGACGGCGTAGTTCGTCTTGCCGACGGACAAGCCGAGCTCGCGGGCGATCTGGCGCTGGCTGAGGTTGGGGTTTTGATCCAGCAGGCGCAGGACCTGCAAGTGGAGCTCTTCGGAATCCATGCGC
>NZ_JAJNRD010000094.1:0-911 GCF_022228055.1 Halorhodospira sp. 9621 | reverse complement strand
AGCAGATCGCGGAGAGCTTCCTTCTTACTCTCTGCGTGGTGTCGGTAGTACTGCGACGTCTAGAGGCAGGGCCAAACGAAGGCGATGAGTGCAAAGACATCAACTTGACAAGTTGTCATTCTCGCAGCAGTTTTATAGAGGATCCCTCTGTGAGGCCGTCGCCATGCGCACCGTCCAAGTCGGGGAGATGAAGGCCCACCTCTCGGAGATCCTCGAGCGGATCCGCACCGAGGGCGAAGAGTTCGTGCTGGAATTCGGCCGCGGACACGAGAAGGTGGCCGTCCTCGTGCCCTACGAGAAATATCGCCAGCAGCAAAGCACCGCCCTCAAGCCGGGGCTGTTGCAGGAGCGGGCCTCCTTCGCGTTCCACGAGGACAGTGCCTTGAGCGATGAGGACATGATTGGCGGGCCATGAGGTGCCTCGCGGATACCCACATCCTGCTCTGGTTCCTCATGGCGCCGAATCGCATCCCGCCTCGCATCATGGCTGCCTCGGCCACCGCGACCCATTCGACCGGCTGCTCATCCACTGCGCCATCCAGGAGCACCTCACCCTACTCTCCGCCGACAGCGCCTTTGCCGACTACCGGCCCTACGGGCTGAAGCTCATCGACGATTGACCACCGAGATATCACCGACCTGATCCAGGATACCGACTACCGGCCGCAGGTCCGCGTCGAGGAGGGCGTGTCGCGGCCCGTCGCGTGGCATTGGTGGTACTACGGGATCTAGCAAGGACAATTGCAAGATCTGCACGGTGGACTCGGAACCGTGCGCCTAACCGCGTTGCACGCGCCAAGCTTTGTGCTAATTGTAAGTGCCGCTTACAATCAGCACATGATTCCTAGGCACGCCCAGGCCACGCTCGAGCAGCTGGCTGCCAGCTTCCCGGTCGTCGCCGTCACCGGGCC
>NZ_JAJNRD010000093.1:0-929 GCF_022228055.1 Halorhodospira sp. 9621 | reverse complement strand
CGGGTCCATGCGTCGCGGCGCTGACCCGGCAGCCGCGTACCGCAGATATGCAGGCCTGGTTGGAAGCCCAGGAGTCCGCGCGGGGTCAGAGGAGCTGGCCTCGAAGCGCCTCGACGAATGCCAGAAGATCATCTAGGTGGTTTTCCACGACGTCCCGGACGATCCGCGCATCGACTTCTTGGTAGCCGTGAACCAGCACATTGCGGAAGCCAGCCATTGCCGCCAGGGGGTCGACCAAGTCGGGCTCGATAATGCCGTAGCGGCCGAGATGTTCAAAAAGAGCGCGGTTGGTCTCCGGTTCTCCCAGCCGTTTCGCGGAGACTACCTGGGAGGCTGCATCTAGCGCTGCCTGGATGGCCAGCTGCAGCGTGTGCTCGACAAAGCGCGTCTCTCGAAGGTCATGGCCGACCAGCTCGGGCTGGGCGAGTTCCCGAAGCTCCTGGACCCGGCTCTCGATAAAAGCTAGTTTCTTGTCGAGCAGGGGGTGATCGGTCACGCGGCAGAACTCCGTCGGTATTCCTGCAGGTAAGGCAGCAGGTCGAAGTAGCGATTCCGCGCATCGACCTCGAAAGCGATCCGTCGTTCCGGGATGGCATCGAGCAACAGGATGCCATCGCGCAGGATGCGGTGCACCAGGTCGACCGGCGCCTGCTCGACGTCAATCAGGTCAATCGGGCGTCTGATGGCTTGCTCCAGTCTCTGAGCCAAGCGGGCGGCGGGGCAGACCAGCGCAGGCTGCTGTGGATCGCGGAAGAGGACGGCGAGGTCGACATCGCTATCGTCCCGAGCTTGCCCGGTCGCGCGACTGCCGTAGAGATAGGCGCAGGCTATAAGGCCACGCTCCCTCTCAAGCTGCCCACGCAACTTCCCCGTAAGGTCAGTGGTCTCCATGGGCTTCGGCTGGCTCGTGCAGAGGGGGTAGAGCGTTC
>NZ_JAJNRD010000092.1:0-944 GCF_022228055.1 Halorhodospira sp. 9621 | reverse complement strand
AGCCTGAGCCTGCTGGAGGCGGCGATCAGCCAGGCAGGCGAGTCGATCGTCATCACCACCGCAGAACTCGAGCCGCCAGGGCCGCAGATCATCTACGTCAACGAGGCCTTCACGCGCATCACCGGCTACACCCCGGACGAGATCGTGGGGCAGACGCCGCGCGTGCTGCAGGGGCCGGACACGGAGCGCGAGGTACTGGACCGACTCAAGGCGGACCTGCGCGACCACGGCTGGTTCGAAGGGGAGGCCTGGAACTACCGCAAGGACGGCTCCCGCTACCGGGCGTGGTGGAACATCGCCCCCGTCACTACCCCGGACAGCGAGGCCCGCTACCTGGTCGCGGTACAGCGGGAGGTTACCGAGCTTCGCCGCCTCGAGGCCGAGCGACTTCACTACCACGCGAACTTTAATCCCCGCACGGGGCTACCCAACCGCAAGTACACACTGCAGCTACTCGAAGATGCGCTGCACCGCGCCGAGCGGCTCGACCAGGAACTCGCCGTGGCGGCCGTCGAGATCCGCGACTTCGCTTCCATCACCCAGGGCATGGGCGAAGAGCCCGGCGATGCGCTGCTCGATACTCTGACCTTCGGCCTGCGCAAACAGCTCGCCGGCCAGTCCCACTTCCTTGGTGTCGCCGCCCGCGGGCGCATCATCGCCGTCCTTGAGCGGCCCTCGGACGCGGAGCAGCAGTTCACGGACCTCCTCCGCAAGCTACTCGAGGGGGTCAACCGCGAGTTGGCTACCCAGCGCGACCAAGCCCCGCTCGCCTCGGCGTGTGCCGGGGCGGCACTCTTCCCCAAGGACGGCCAGGAGGCTGGCGCGCTCCTCGGCCAGGCCGAAGCAGCCGCGGCCAACGCCCTCGCCACCGGCACCTCCAGCATCAGGCTCGCCGACGCGCAGACCAGCGAGCGGCTCCGGGAGCGGCTCACGCTCCGCGCCGA
>NZ_JAJNRD010000091.1:0-983 GCF_022228055.1 Halorhodospira sp. 9621 | reverse complement strand
TCGTCGAGTTGTGGCTCCACATCGTCGTACTCGATTAGCGCATCCCGATGCTCGATGTTGTGGAACCGACGCAGGATTGGCTCCGGCAGGTTATCCACGCGCCCATGGATTCGGTAGTGCCACTGCACGTAACCGATCCACAGCACCATTTCCGCAATGTGGGCTGCCCACGGGTTGATCTCCAGACCGAGGAACTGGTGCGGGTCCACGGTCATGCCCTCGGCATCGAACCCCGTTTGCCCACCACGGAGCTCCGAGAGCAGCTCTAGGACCTCACCCTCCAGGCGCTTGAGGTGTTCCATCGCCACATAGAGGAAGTTGCCCGAGCCGCAGGCCGGGTCGAGCACGCGCGTCTCCAGCAGCCGACCAAAGAAGCGCTCCACGGCGTCCCGGGCTTCCTTCTCCTTGCCCTGGGCAAGCAGCATCGCCGCCTGGGCTTGTGCGTCTGCCCACTCCTCGCGCAAGGGCTCGACGACCGTCGGCAGGACCAGGCGTTCAACGTATGGGCGGGGCGTATAGTGGGCGCCGAGCTTATGCCGCTCCTTGGGGTCCAGCGCCCGCTCCAGCAACGTCCCGAAGATCGCGGGCTCCACCTCGGTCCAGTCGTGGGAGGCTGCGTTGATCAGAAGATCAAGCTGCTCCGTGTTGAGAGGGATGGGGTTGATCTCGTCAAAGAGCCCGCCGTTGAACTGCGGGATGCGCACCAACCAACGAGACTCAAACCCACCATCCCGCATCCGCTCCCAGAGGGCTCGCATCGCATCCGGGAACACCTCGGGATTCTGGCGTACCTCCCGGAGCATTTCCTGATAGCGGCCATGCGGGATAAGACCGATGTCCTCGGCGAACATCGTGAACATGGCCCGCATTAGGAATCGGGAGACGCGCTCAACCTCGTAGCCGCCCTGCTCTAGCGAGCGCGCAAGCTTTGCCAGGTCGTCGCTGATCTGCCGGGTAACACGCGCCGCGCGCTTGGACAGGTC
>NZ_JAJNRD010000090.1:0-1007 GCF_022228055.1 Halorhodospira sp. 9621 | reverse complement strand
TAGACAAGTCGGCGGCGCACGCCCTGCGGATGCAGGCGATCAAGGCGGTGCGCAATGGTCGAACGGTCGCTGATGTGGCCGACGCCTTCGGGGTCAACGAGCGCACCCTGTACCGCTGGTTGTCGCGCTACGCCGAGGGTGGCCAGAAAGCGCTCCACTCCAAGCCCAAGTCCGGACGGCCTCGGAAGCTGACCCCGGAGCAGATGCGCTGGATCGCCCGCACCGTCCGCGACGAGACCCCGCAGCAGCTGAAACTGCCGTACGCGCTCTGGACACTGTCGCTGATCCAGGAGCTGATCGAGCGCCACCTAGGTAAGAAGCTGTCCCGCGCGTCGGTCCACAATCTGATGAAGACGCTGGGCTTCTCGGCGCAGAAACCGTTGTACCAGGCGTGGCAACGAGATCCGGAACTCGTTCGCCAGTGGGAGACCGAGACCTACCCGGAGATCCGCAAACAGGCCAAGCGCGAGGGGGCGACGATCTACTTCGCCGACGAGTCGGGGTTGCGCTCGGATTACCACACCGGCACCACGTGGTCGCCTGTTGGTGAGACCCCGGTCGTGGAAGCCACCGGCCGGCGTTTTGCGGTGAACATGATCTCCGCCGTCAGCCCACGCGGCGAGATGCGCTTCATGGTCCACCAGGGCACCGTGAACGCCCAGGTCTTCCGCGAGTTCCTCAGGCGACTGCTCGTCGGCGCCGAGCGCCCTGTGTTCGTCATCGTGGACGGGCATCCCGCGCACAAGGCGAAGCTGGTCCGCGAGTTCGTGGAATCGACTGATGGCATGCTCAAGCTCTTCTTCCTGCCGCCGTACTCCCCGCAGCTCAATCCGGACGAGCAGGTCTGGGCCCACGTCAAGCGGGATATCGGCCGCCGCGGGGTTCAGAACATCGAGCAGATGAAGCGCATGGCCCGCTCGGCGCTCTGGCGCCTCCAAAAGCTACCCGCCTTGATTCAGTCATTTTTCCGTCAACCGGAGTGCCAATATGCTCGGGCATGACAATAC
>NZ_JAJNRD010000009.1:0-87287 GCF_022228055.1 Halorhodospira sp. 9621 | reverse complement strand
ATGCACCTGGGCCAGCCAAAACCGATGCACCTAGCGGAGGGGAGTATTCATGGAGAACCCCACGTCCGTCGGCCCCCGAGAACGCGCCCGGGCCGAACTGGTCGAGGCCCAGCTCGAGGCGCTGTACCAGGTCAGCCGGGTGCTCTCGCGCAGTCTCGACCTGCGCGAGACCCTTCAGGCTGTCCTGGAAGTGCTCCACGAGCACGCCGATATGCACTCCGGGATGGTCGCCCTGCGCGACCCCGTCCGCCGCGAGACCATCGTCCGCGCGCTGTACGGGCAGAGCCCCGCCAATGAGGTCGCCTACCGGCCGGGCGAGGGGATCGTTGGCGAGATCCTCAATCACGCCGAGCCGCTGATCGTGCGGCGCATCTCCGAGGAGCCGCGCTTCCTCGATCGGCTCGGCCTCTACGATCCGGATCTGCCGTTCATCGGTGTACCCATCAACGGCCCCGGCGAGCAGGACCCGCCGGTGGGCGTACTTGCCGCCCAGCCCGCCGCCGACGAGGGCGCGTTGCTGGCCGAGCGCTCTCGGTTCATGCAGATGGTCGCCAACCTGGTCGCACAGACGGTCCGCCTGGCCACCGAGGTTGACCGTGAGCAGGCGGCCATCGTCGATGAGCGCGACCGCCTGCGCCGGGAGGTGCAGGAGAGCTACGGCTTCGAGAACGTCATCGGCCGGACCCCGGCTATCCGCCGGGTCTTCGAGCAGGTGCGCCGGGTGGCGCAGTGGAGCACTACGGTGCTGCTGCGCGGTGAGTCCGGCACCGGCAAGGAGCTGTTGGCCAACGCCATCCACTACAACTCGCCCCGGGCCGACGCGCCCTTTGTCAAGCTCAACTGCGCGGCGCTGCCCGACAGCCTGCTCGAGAGCGAGCTCTTCGGCCACGAGAAAGGCGCCTTCACCGGCGCTGTGCAGAGCCGGGTGGGGCGCTTCGAGCAGGCCGACGGCGGCACCATCTTCCTCGATGAGATGGGCGAGATCTCCCCGGCCTTCCAGGCGAAGCTGCTGCGGGTCCTGCAGGAGGGGGAGTTCGAGCGGGTGGGCAGCACCCGGACCCGGCGGGTGGACGTGCGCGTGCTCGCCGCCACCAACCGCGATCTGGAGGCGGCGGTGGCCGCCGGGGAGTTCCGCGAGGACCTCTACTACCGGCTCAACGTGATGACCATCACCATGCCGGCGCTGCGCGAGCGCCTCGAGGACATCCCGGAGCTGGTCCGGTTCCTCGTCGGGCGCATCGCCAGCAACCAGGAGCGGGCGCTGGAGATCTCCGACGACGCCATCCGCACGCTGATGCGCTACCACTGGCCGGGCAATGTTCGCGAACTGGAGAACGCCCTGGAGCGGGCGGCGATCATGAGCGAGGACGGCCGCATCGACCAGGAGGCCGTGATCCTGGCCGGGATCCCCGAGGACGGCTCGCCGGCCGTCGAGGGCGGGGTGCTGCCCGCCGGGCCGGCGGCCCCGGACCCGAACGACCCGAACCTGGACGAGCGCGAGCGGGTCATCGCCGCGCTGGAGCGCACCGGTTGGGTGCAGGCCAAGGCGGCGCGGTTGCTGGGCATGACGCCGCGGCAGATCGCCTACCGGATCAAGACCCTCGACATCCCGGTCAAGAGCCTATGAGCCGTTGCTGGCGGCGTGGCGGACGCGACACGCGGCTGTGTGGGGTTTGCGACACGCGCGGCGAATGCCGCGGCGGGAGGCACGGCGAGACGGGCGGTTGGCCGCTCCCGTGATCCGGCACGAGGTTTGCAAAAGAGCGGGCAGGCCCGACCGGAGCGCGGCTCCGGTCCCGACGGAGGGAGAGACAATGGACGCATCCGGCTCCACCACCTGCGACCCCGCCGCCGGCTGCCCCGGCGTCGGTGGCGAGGGGGCGCCCGGCGACGGGCTCGAGCACCTGCCCGAGGCGCTGCGCGCCAAGGTCCGGGACCACCCCTGCTACTCCGAGCGTGCCCACCACCACTTCGCGCGGCTGCACGTGGCCGTTGCCCCGGGGTGCAACCTCTCGTGCAACTACTGCAATCGCAAGTACGACTGCGCCAACGAGTCCCGCCCCGGCGTGGTTTCCGAGGTGCTCACTCCGGAGGAGGCCGCGGCCAAGACCCTGGCGGTGGCCCATGAAATCCCGCAGCTGTCGGTGGTGGGCATCGCCGGACCGGGCGACGCCCTGGCCAACCCGCGCCGCACCTTCGAGACCTTCGAGCGCATCCGCGAGGTGGCTCCCCAGCTGCGCCTGTGCCTGTCCACCAACGGCCTGGCGCTGCCCGACTACGTGGACGATCTGGTGGCCCTCGAGGTGGAGCACGTCACGGTGACGGTCAACGCCATCGACCCGGAGATCGGCGCGCGCATCCACCCCTCGATCCTCTTTGAGCACCGGCGCCGGCGTGGCCTGGAGGCCGCCCGGATCCTCGTGCAGCGCCAGCTCGCCGGCATCGAGGCGCTGGCCGCCCGCGGCGTGCTGGTCAAGGTCAACTCGGTGGCCATCCCCGGGATCAACCATCAGCATCTACCTGTCGTTTCCCGGGCGGTCCGCCAGCGCGGGGCGTTCCTGCACAACGTCATGCCCCTGATCTCCGACCCCAGCCACGGTACCTACTTCGGCGAGATCGGCCAGCGCGGTCCGAGCGACGCCGAGCTGCTCGGCCTGCGGGCCGCCTGCGCCAGTGATATCGCCGTGATGAGCCACTGCCAGCAGTGCCGTGCCGATGCCGCCGGGCTGATCGGCGAGGACCGCGGGGCGGAGTTCAGCCGGGCCCGGGTAGCGGGCCGGTCGCTGGATCCGGAGGCCGTGCGCCGACGCCAGCAGGCCACCTGGCAGGAGTTGGAGGAGCAGCTGCGGGAAGAGGAGGGTACGCCATGAACCGCACCCATTCGCTGCCGCCCGAGCCCGATGGGCGGGTCTTTGCCCCCTACACCTGCGGCGGGCTGTTGGCCGGGGCCACCGGCCTGCCCAATGATCGCGCGCTGGGCCGGCTGGTGGCCGCCTGGCTCAGCGGCGAGAGCGTCCTGCCGGCGTGGATGGGTCTGGAGCCGGGCGAGTACGTGGCCATGATGGGCCGCCACTTTCCCAGTGTGGGCGCGGTAACCCCGTTCCCCGAGCCGACGACGCTCTCGCAACCGCTGGCCGACGAGCAGGCGGATGTCGCCGACCTGCTGCTTCGCTACCGCCGCGGCGCCGATCGCTCGGAGCGCTGGCTGGCGCGCATCGTCGCCGCCGGCTGTCTGGGCCGGGATCATCTCTGGCAGGACCTGGGGTTGCGCTCCCGTGGGGAGCTCACGGCGTTGATGGAAGACGCCTTCCCCGCGCTCTGTGCGTTGAACGACCGCGACATGAAGTGGAAGAAGTTCCTGTACAAGCGGTTGTGTGAAGAGACCGGAATCTATACGTGCCGGGCGCCGTCCTGCGACGCCTGCAGCGATTTCGCCGAGTGCTTCGGGCCGGAGGAGTGATGGGCGCGGTGGTGATCGACGATACGACCCTGCGCGACGGCGAACAGTCCGCCGGCGTGGCCTTCACCCGCGCGGAGAAGTGTGCCATCGCCGCGGCGCTCGACGGGATCGGCGTGCCCGAGCTGGAGGTGGGCATCCCGGCCATGGGGCCCGAGGAGCGGGCCGACATCCGGGCCCTGGTGTCCGCCGGGCTGTCGGCGCGGTTGCTGGTTTGGGCGCGCATGCGCGAGGCGGACCTGCGGGCGTGTGTCGGGCTGGGGGTCTGGGGGGTGGACGGCTCTATCCCGGTCTCGGATCAGCAGATTGCGCACAAGCTCGGCCGCGACCGCCGCTGGGTGCTGGGTCGGATCGATGCATGGGTGCGGCGGGCGCGGGCCGAAGGGCTGGCGGTGAGTGTCGGCGGCGAGGACGCCACCCGCGCCGATCCCGATTTCCTCGTCGAGGTCGCGCACTGTGCGGAGGCGGCCGGGGCGCGCCGGCTGCGCATCGCGGATACGGTCGGCATCGCCGAGCCGTTCGCGGTCCACGAGCTCTTCCAGCGCCTGCGCGCGGTCACCGGCCTAGAGCTGGAGATGCACGCCCACGACGACTTCGGTCTGGCCACGGCCAACACCCTGGCCGCCGTCCGCGGCGGCGCCACCCACGTCAACACCACCGTCTGCGGGCTGGGCGAGCGTGCCGGCAACGCCGCGCTCGAGGAGGTGACCCTGGCGCTTCATCGGCTCTGTGACCGGACCACCGGGGTCGACGCCGCCGGCCTGACCGGTGTCGCGGCACTGGTGGAGGCCGCCTCGGGCCGGCCGGTGCCCTGGGGCAAGAGCGTGGTCGGCGCCGGTGTCTTTAGCCACGAGGCCGGGATCCACGTGGACGGGCTGCTCAAGGACGCCCGCAATTACCAGGGTCTGGATCCGGACGAGGTCGGGCGGTGCCACGAGCTCGTCCTCGGCAAGCACTCCGGCACCCGCGGGGTCCAGGCGGCGTGCCGCGAGGCCGGGGTGAGCCTGGACCGCGAGCAGGCCCGGGCGCTGCTGCCGCTGATCCGCCGCTGGAGTGTCACTCACAAGCGTGCCCCCAGTGCCGCGGAGCTGCGTGCGCTGGTGGCGCAAGGGGCGGCCGCGGCCGCCGAGGATGCCGTCGAGGTGTAGAGGAGGTTGCCATGAAGTGGTTGGAGCCACTGGAACCGGAAAACGAGGAGGGCCTGGAGGGCGCGGAGGCGTGGTTCGAGGGCCTCGGCGTGGCCTACGATCCACAGCTGCTGCGGGTCTACCGCTTGCATATCCTGCAGCGCTTCCACGACTACGCCAGCGCCGAGCCGCCGGCGACACCCGATGAGGCCGAGGGGCAGGCCCGGGCACTGCTGCAACGCGCCCACGACGACTTCGTCGGCTCCGACGCCCGCAGCCAGGCCGCGCTGCGCATCCACCGGCAGGTGGCCCGGGGGGCGAGCGGCGAGGTCCCGGTGGCTCGAATCGGCCGTGGAGGATTCGGCTGATGCTGCCGCGGTTCCGGATCGGCGCGGCGGTGCGGGTGGCGCGCAACATCCGCAACGACGGCACCTACCCCGGCGTGGCCCGCGGTGAGCTGCTCGTCCCCCGGGGGAGCGTGGGTTACGTCCGTGATGTGGGGACCTTCCTGCAGGATCAGATCGTCTACAGCGTCTTCTTTCTGGATCAGGACCGCATGGTCGGCTGTCGCGAGGAGGAGCTCATGGATGCAGCCAGCCACTGGGTGGAGACCCGCTTCGAGTTTCGCGACCGTGTCACGCCCACGCGGCGGCTCGCCGTCCATGGCGAGGTGGTGGCCGAGCCGGGTGCGGTGGGCGAGATCATCCGCGTCCTGCGCGATGCACGCACCGGGCCGGCCTACCAGGTCCGCTTCCCGGGGCGTACGCTGCAGGTTCCGGAGCACGCCCTGGCGCCGCTGGCCGCCGAGGTGCCGGAGGTCACCGACGAGGACGTGGAGCGCTTCTACCGCGAGCATCCGGAGCGCTTCCAGCGGGACGAGACGCGCACCGTGCGCCATCTTCTGATCACCATCAACGACGAGTTCCCGGAGAATACCCGGCAGCGGGCCTGGGCGCGGGCGGAGAAGCTGGCCGGGAAGCTGGCGGACGACCCGCGGGGCTTTGCCGCCGCCGCCGAGCGCCACTCCGAGTGCCCCAGCGCCCTGCACGGCGGGCTGGTGGGCCGGGTGGCGCGGGGGCAGCTGCATGAGGAGCTGGACGCGGCCCTGTTCGAGATGGCCGCCGGCGAGGTGCGCGGCCCGGTGGAAACGGCGATGGGTCTGCACGTGCTCCTCTGCGAGACCGTGCACCCGCCCGACGTTGCCCCGCTGGATGACGAGCTGCGCGAGCGGATCCGCGGGGCCCTGCAGGAAAAGCGGGCCCGCCAGGTCCAACGGGATCGGGCGCGGGCCGGCCAGGGAGGGGAGAACCATGAGCCATCCGGGACTGGATGACGAGCGTATTCGCCGCTGGACCCACGGCTTCGCCGACGGCAGCGTCGTCCCGGTGCTCGGGCCGGGCGCGCTGGACGGGGCGTGTCACCCGGAGACCGGCGATGCCATGCCGGCAGACAACGAGCGGCTGATCCTCGCGCTGAATCAGGGCAAGCCGATGTCGCCGGTGCTGATGCACGAGTTCTCGCGGGCGGCGATGAAGGTCGAGCAGGATCACGGACGCCCCTATCTGGAGCGTTTTCTGCGGACCTGCTTCGGCGAGGTCCCCTGGACCCGGGCGCCGGTGATCGACTGGCTGGCGCAGCAGCGGCCGGCCTGGGTGGTGGATCTCAACCGGGATACCCAGCTCCAGGACGCTTGGGCCGGCACCCCGCACCTGCTGGTTCAGGGCGTCGCACGGGTCACTGGCGGGCGACGCTATCGGGTCTTCCGGCACGACAGCATCGGCTACCACGAGCTCCACGACGAGGCGGCCGAGTCGCCGCCGTCGCCGGCGGGTCCGATCCTGTTCAAGCCCCTGGGGTCGCCCCGGCCCGAGCCGAGCTTCGTTGCCTCGGACGCCGATTTTGTGGACTACCTCACCGAACTGATGGGCGGCTTCGCCCTGCCGCGGTTCCTCAAGGAGCGGCGCCGGGGCGTGCGCTACCTGAGTCTCGGGGTTCGCTTCACCCGGGATACCGAGCGCATGCTCTTCACCGAGATCACCCAGGAGGCCGGCGAGCCCAAGGGCTGGGCGTTGTTGCCCGCCACGGCCGGCAAGGAGCGGCGCTATCTCGCCCGACACGGTGTGACCGTGATCGAGGCCTGCGCCCGCGATCTGGCGGCGCGGGCCGTCGGCGTCGCCTCGTCACCCCAACGCGCCTGAGCGTCGCTCGCCCCGTCGGAGGGGGTGGCATCCGGATTGCGTTCGATCAATAATGACGACCGGTGCCACACAACCTGTCGATGAGGAGCAGGGGCGATGCGACGCAAGTGGATCCCCGGCCAGCCGGATGAGCCCTACCAGGTCCTCGCCTTCAGCGACCGCGGTCACACCGCCGTCTTCAGCGAGCACTGAAGCATCCCTCCTGTCGGTCGGGGAGCGGTTCTTCCCCTTGTCCGCTCCCCGACAACCCCCGGCCGATCATGTCGGACTTGCCACGGGCCTGCGGGCCGTCCCGGATCGTCGGGCCGGGCCCCCGGGGGTGTTCGCCCTTTCTTTGCTGATCGTTCTTAGTCTTCCTATAAGTCTTTTGGATCAACGGGTTGCGTAAACGCGGCGGGTCACCTTCGGCGCAGCGGGTCCGTCGTTGCCCCCTGCTGGCACGCCGGTTGCAAAACCCGGGTGCGAGCCGCTGAGGCGGCCGACGTAACCATCGGTCAGGAGGGATTAACCCATGAGACAGGCAGCAATCTACGGCAAGGGCGGCATCGGCAAGTCCACCACCACGCAGAACCTGGTGGCGGCGCTCGCCGAGAAAGGCAAGAAGGTGATGATCGTCGGCTGCGATCCGAAGGCCGACTCCACCCGCCTGATGCTCCATGCCAAGGCGCAGAACACGGTCATGCACCTGGCCGCCGAGGCGGGCAGCGTCGAAGACCTTGAGCTCGAGGACGTCCTGCAGGTCGGCTACGGCGACACCAAGTGCGTCGAGTCCGGTGGCCCGGAGCCGGGGGTCGGCTGCGCCGGCCGCGGCGTGATCACCGCCATCAACTTCCTCGAGGAGGAGGGCGCCTACGAGGACGACCTGGACTTCGTCTTCTACGACGTCCTTGGCGACGTGGTCTGCGGCGGCTTCGCCATGCCCATCCGCGAGAACAAGGCCCAGGAGATCTACATCGTCGTCTCCGGCGAGATGATGGCCATGTACGCGGCGAACAACATCGCCAAGGGCATCGTGAAGTACGCCAGCTCCGGCGGCGTGCGCATGGCCGGGCTGATCTGCAACTCCCGCAACACCGACCGCGAGGACGAGCTCATCGAGAACCTCGCCAGCCGGCTGGGTACCCAGATGATCGGCTTCATCCCGCGGGACAACATGGTCCAGCACGCCGAGATCCGGCGTATGACGGTCATCGAGTACAACCCGGAGTGCAAGCAGGCCGACGTCTACCGCGAACTGGCGGACAACGTCATCAACAACACCCAAATGGTCGTGCCCACGCCGCTGGGCATGGATGACCTCGAGGACCTGCTCATGGAGTTCGGCATCCTCGAGGAGGAGGACGAGTCCATCGTGGGGCAAAAGGCCGACGAGACCGCCTCGGCGTAAAGGGGGAGAGCCAATGAGCAGCATGACGCAGGATGAGGCCCAGGCGCTGATCGAGGAGGTCCTCGAGGTCTATCCCGAGGCTACCCGCGAGGAGCGCGCCAAGCACCTGGCCGCCGTCGGGGCCGACCAGCAGCCGAGCAAGTGCGTGACCTCCAACCGCAAGTCGGTGCCCGGGGTCATGACCCAGCGCGGCTGCGCCTACGCCGGCTCCAAGGGCGTGGTCTGGGGGCCGATCAAGGACATGGTGCACATCTCCCACGGCCCGGTGGGCTGCGGCCAGCTCTCGCGGGCCGGCCGTCGCAATTACTACACCGGCCACACCGGCGTGGACACCTTCGGCACCATCAACTTCACCTCCGACTTCCAGGAGCGGGACATCGTCTTCGGCGGTGACCCCAAGCTCGAGAAGATCATCGACGAAGTCGAGATGCTCTTCCCGCTCAACAAGGGCATCACCGTGCAGTCGGAGTGCCCCGTCGGGTTGATCGGCGACGACATCGACTCGGTGGGCCGTCAGGCCACCGAGCGCCTCGGTAAGCCGGTTATCCCGGTGCGCTGTGAGGGCTTCCGCGGGGTCTCGCAGTCCCTCGGCCACCACATCGCCAACGACACCATCCGCGACCACGTCCTGGAGAACCGCGACGGCGACGGCCACCAGGCCGGGCCCTACGACGTGGCCATCGTCGGTGACTACAACATCGGCGGCGATTGCTGGGCCTCGCGCATCCTGCTCGAGGAGATGGGCCTGAACGTGGTTGCCCAGTGGTCCGGCGACGGCACCCTGGCCGAGATGGAGAACACGCCCAAGGTGCAGCTCAACCTCCTGCACTGCTACCGCTCCATGAACTACATCTGCGAGCACATGGAGAAGACCCACGGCATCCCGTGGATGGAGTTCAACTTCTTCGGTCCGACGCGCATCGCCCAGAGCCTGCGCGAGATCGCTGCCCGGTTCGACGAGACCATCCAGGCCAACGCCGAGGCCGTCATCGCCAAGTACCAGCCGATGATGGACGCGGTGATCGCCAAGTACCGGCCGCGGCTGGAGGGCAAGAAGGTGATGCTCTACGTCGGCGGTCTGCGCTCGCGCCACGTCATCGGCGCCTACGAGGACCTGGGCATGGAGGTGCTCGGCACCGGCTACGAGTTCGCCCACGACGACGACTACGACCGCACCTACCCCGAGCTCAAGGAGGGGACGCTGGTCTACGACGACGCCAACGCCTTCGAGCTGGAGCGCTTCATCGAGCGGGTCCAGCCGGACCTGGTGGCCGCCGGGATCAAGGAGAAGTACGTGTTCCAGAAGATGGGTCTGCCGTTTAGGCAGATGCACTCCTGGGACTACTCCGGGCCGTATCACGGCTACGACGGCTTCGCGATCTTTGCCCGGGATATGGACATGACCCTCAACAACCCGGTCTGGGACCGCATGACCCCGCCGTGGAAGGCCACCGGCGAGCCGGCCTCCAAGGCGGCCTGACCATCTCAGCCAGGGGCGGGCCGCTCAGCCGGCCCGCCCGAACAGGGCAAGGCGCCGTGCCCGCAGCGCGGCGCAGCTGGAGGAAGCGCAATGAACGAAGACACCGAAGCCATCAAGCCGTGCTACCCGCTGTTCCGGGATGACGACTACCAACAGGTCCTCAGCCGCAAGCGCCGGGAGCAGGAGGAGGGCGTCGACGCGGCGAAGATCGACGAGACCTTCGAGTGGACCACCACCGAGGAGTACCAGCAGCTGAACTTCTCGCGCGAGGCGCTGACCGTCGATCCGGGTAAGGTCTGTCAGCCCCTCGGGGCGGTGCTCTGCTCGCTGGGGTTCGAGAAGACGCTGCCCTACGTCCACGGTTCCCAGGGGTGTGTGGCCTACTTCCGGACCTACTTCAACCGCCACTTCAAGGAGCCGGTGGCCTGTGTCTCCGACTCCATGACCGAGGATGCCGCGGTCTTTGGCGGGCACAAGAACATGAACCAGGGGCTGCAGAACGCCTACCAGATCTACCAGCCCGAGGTGATCGCCGTCTCCACCACCTGCATGGCCGAGGTCATCGGCGACGACCTCAACGCCTTCATCGGCAACGCCAAGGACGAGGGGTATCTGCCGCAGGAAGTGCCCACGCCTTTTGCGCACACGCCGAGCTTCGTCGGCAGCCACGTCACCGGCTGGGACGGCATGTTCGAGGGCATTGCCCGCTACTTCACCATCAACGAGATGGAGGACAAGCAGCCGGGCAGCAACGGCAAGGTCAACCTGGTGCCTGGCTTCGAGACCTACCTGGGCAGCTACCGCTGGCTCAAGCGCGCCCTGGGCGAGATGGGCGTGGAGGCCTCACTGCTCTGCGATCCCACCGAGGTGCTCGACACCCCGGCCGACGGTGAATACCGGATGTACGCCGGTGGGACGCCGATTGACGAGGTCCGTGACGCCCCCAATGCGCTGGACACCCTGCTGCTCCAGCCGTGGATGCTGACCAAGACCAAGAAGTACATCAAGCAGACCTGGAAGCACGATTGCCCCGAGGTTCAGGTGCCCATCGGCCTCGAGGGAACCGACAACTTCCTGATGAAGGTCTCGCAGATCACCGGCAAGCCGATCCCCGAGTCCCTGGAGCTCGAGCGCGGGCGGCTGGTGGATATGATGACCGACTCCCACCAGTGGCTGCACGGCAAGCGCTTCGCCCTGTGGGGGGATCCGGACTTCGTCATGGGCATGACCCGGTTCCTCACCGAACTCGGCGCCGAGCCGCGCCACGTGCTCTGCCACAACGCCAATAAGCGCTGGGGCAAGGCCATGCGCGCCATGCTCGAGCAGACCCCGTACGGTGAGAGCGCCCAGGTCTACGTCGGCAAGGATCTCTGGCACATGCGCTCGCTGTGCTTCACCGACAAGCCGGATTTCATGATCGGTAACTCCTACGGGAAGTTCATCCAGCGCGACACCCTCTACAAGGGCAAGGAGTTCGAGGTGCCGCTGATCCGCCTCGGCTTCCCGATCTTCGACCGGCATCACCTGCACCGCAACAGCATCTGGGGCTACGAGGGGGCGATGTACATCCTCACCACCATCGTCAACGAGGTGCTCGCCCGGCTCGACGAGGAGACCCGTCACATGGGGGTCACCGACTTCAACTACGACCTGGTCCGGTGATCGAGGAGGAAAGAGCATGGCCATGAAGATCGATCCGGAACTGTGCACCAGCTGCGGCGACTGCGAGCCGGAGTGCCCGGAGGCGGCCATCAAGCGCAACAAGATGGGCCTCTACGAGATCATCGCGGACCGCTGCACCGAGTGCGAGGGGCATTTCGAGATGCCCCGCTGCGAGGAGGTCTGCGAGGTGGACGAGTGCATCGTCCCCGCCGACTGAAGGGAGGAGACGGCATGCAGGATGCGTCACTGCAACCGGAACTGGCCCTGCGCATCGGGCTGGCGGCGCGCGAGCTCCCGGAGCTCGACGTATCGCAGCTGGTGCGGGTGCTGACCGGGCTGCTCGGGGCACCGTTGAGCGCCGAGAAGCTCGCCGGGGTGACCCCCCGGGGGCTGCGCGACGCCGGCGGGGCCCACCACCTGGAGGCCGTTCAGCAGGCCCCGGCGGAGCGGCTGGAGGCCGCCTGCCGGGCCCTGCATGGCGAAGAGGCGGCACCAGAGCCGGTCCCCGATCCGGAGCCGGGTCCGTCGCCAGAGGGGACCATCCGGGTCGCCTGCGCCTCGAACAGCGGCGGTGAGCTGGATGGTCACTTCGGCGCCTGCGCCCGGTTCCTCATCTACGAAGTCGGTGCCGCCGGCTGCCGGCTTGCCGAGGTCCGGCCGGTGGCCGAGGCGGTCACTGGCAGCGGCACCCGGCGCGACGACCGCATCGCGGCCCGGGTGGCGCTGATCGCCGACTGCCACGTGCTGTACTGCTGCTCGATCGGCGGCCCGGCGGCGGCCAAGGTGGTCAACGCCGGGGTCTTTCCCATGAGGCGCGACGCCGGGGGAGCGGCCGCGGCGCACATGGACGAGCTTCGCGCCGCCCTGGCCGAGCGCCCGCCGCCGTGGCTGGCCCGGCTGATGGCCGGAGAAGGTGCGGCGCGGGTCGCGCCGTGAGGCCGGTTACCGGACGGGGCCAGCAATAGAATCCAACCATAAGCCACAAGGAGTTCACGGGATGCCAAGAGCCCAGGTAACGTTCAAGGATATCGATCTGACCGTCAGCGCGCCGGCGGGAACCCGGATCATCGAGCTGTCCGAGAAGGTCGGCTCGGGGATTGTCTACGGCTGCCGCGAGGGGGACTGCGGCACCTGTCTGTGCAAGGTGCTCGACGGAGAAGAGAACCTGAGCGCGCCCTCGGAGGTGGAGCAGAAGCTGCTACGCGAGCACTTTGCGGGCAAGCAGCAGCGCATCGCCTGCCAGGCGCAGATCCTCGGGGATGTCACGCTGAAACCGGCCTGATCCGCGCAGGGCGGGTCGGATACCCCGCGGGGCGGCGGCAGGGGGGACGCCGTCCCGCGGGGTCGTTGACATTCAGCGCTGCTGCTTGAGGTGGAAGGCCCGCCCGCCGAGGGCGATCAGGTAGAAAGGCATGAGCACGGTGCCCACGGCTACCACCATGGCGATGAAGCCGAGGAAGCTTAGCCCCTCGCCCACCGTCGCCATCATCCACAGGCCGAGGATCAGCAGCAGGGCTGCGGGCAGGGCCTGCCCCGCCGGCGGCAGCTTGGCGGCGATGCCGGGGATGACGAAGATGAACAGGGCCAGGGCCATGATCGCCATCAGGATCCCGCCGAACCAGTAGGCGCCGGCCGAGGCCGCGACGGCGCCGAGCACGCCGGTGGCCACCGCCACCAGGAAGGTGACGAGCTCGAGACGCGTGTGTTCCTTCTGAAGCATGGGTAAAGGCTCCTCTCGGATACCGGGTTCCGCGGGAGCTGCGGCGTGTTGCCCCGCTGTGGCTCCCGCACTCGCGTGTCATGGTGCCACAATCTAAGGATGAGACCGGTGCGCGGGCAAGCGCCGAGGCCCGCTGCACCGGACCTTTGGCCGGATTCTGCCGGATGCGATCGAGGGAGCCGTCATGAGCATGCAGAAAATCGTCTTCGCCAGCGACCTGTCGGAACGCGCCGGGCGGGCCGGGCGCCGTGCCGTACAGTTGGCCGAGGCCTGGGACGCCACGCTGGAGGCGGTCCACGTCATCGAAAGCGACGCGCCGGGGCTGCGCGCGCTCAGCGGCTCGCCGGATCGGGAAGGGGTGTTCCAGGCCGCCGCCGAGCAGCAGCTCCAGTCCGGGACCCCGGGCCACCGCGCCCAGCCCCGGGTCCTGATCGGGGATGTGATCGGCGAGGTGGTCTACGCCGCGGACGAGGGCGGCGCCGACCTGCTGGTCGTCGGTGCCCACGGCCGGCAGTACGTGCGCGACTGGATCCTGGGCACCACCGCCGAGCAGCTGGTTTGCCACGCACGGACGCCGACGCTGGTGGTCCGGCGCGACTCCGATGCGCCGTATCGGCGCGTTGCTGTGGGCGTCGATTTCTCGGATTGCTCGCGGGCGGCGCTTCAGTACGCGCGGCGCTGTTTCCCGGCGGCCGAGCTGCACCTGCTCTATGTGGTGGATACCGCCGAGCTGGATCGCATGCGCGCTGCCGGCATCGGCGATAGCTACATCCAGGAGCAGCAGACGCGCTGGATGGACGAGGCGCGGGCCGACCTGGAATCGTTCGCCCGGGACGAGGGGCTGGGCGCCGACGAGGTGCACCTGGAGGTGCACGCCGGCTATCCGGCCACGATCCTGCTCGAGGCCCTGGGCGGGCTGGGCGCCGATGTGGTGGTGATGGGCAACCACGGGCGTGGCCGCTGGGCGAACATGCTGCTCGGCAGCGTTGCCGCACGGCTGCTGCGGGAGGTGTCCACGGATCTGCTGCTGGTCCGCGACGACGCCCCCGGGTTCGAGGACGGGGACTGAGCGCTGCTCCGGGGCCCTGCCGGAGGGATCCGGCAGGGGCAGGGTCGGTGGGGCGGGTTTACTGCTCGGTGGCGCAGGCGGCCCAGGCGCTGATGAGCTCGGTCTCCTGCTCGAAGAAGCGGTCGACGGCGGCCTCGGTGGACTCGTCCCGACCGATGAACAGGTAGTCGTTGAGCATCTCCAGGTCGTAGTCCATGCAGCCGATGAAGGCGGCGATCTGCGGATGGTCCTCGTCGAAGCCGAGGCGGGCGAGGGCGTGGATGGTCTCCGCGCCGCCAAGCGCGCCCCTCGGATCGTCGAGGAACGCCAGCTGGTAGGCGCCGAACTTCCAGTGCGGGCTCCAGCCGGTGACCACGATGGGCTCGTCGCGGCGCGCGGCCCGGTCCAGCGAGGCCGTCATGCCGGCGTCGCTGGCCTCGATCAGCGTATAATCCAGCCCGTAGGTCTCGATGGCCTCGTGGGACAGGCGCATCAGCCCGGCGCCCGGGTCGATGCCCTGGATGGTCCCGTCGAGCGCGTCCTGCCAGCGCTCCTCATTGAGCTGATCGATGCTGGTCAGTCCGTCCTCGTACAGCCAGCGCGGCACCACCCAGCCCAGGCGGGCGTCGCCGTAGAGCACGCCCAGGTCGAGCAGGTCGTCACTGTAGCGCTCGATGTAGTCCTCGTGGGTGATCGGCTGCCACGACATCAGCATCAAGTCCAGGTCGCCGCGGGCGATGCCGGTGTACTGCGGCGCGATGTCGGTCTGGACCAGTTCGACGTCGACGTCGTAGCGCTCCTCGAGCAGCCGTTCGGCGATCCGGGTGACGAACTCCGCGTCGGCCCAGGCCGTCCAGCCGATGCGAATCTCCTGGCCGGCGCTGGCCGCCAGCGGGGCAATGAGCAGCGCAGCACCGGCGGTGCGCAACCATGAATGAGCCATCGGGCTATCCTCCATTACGGGGTCGAACCCCCCAGCGGAGTATAGTCCGTCGATCCGGCCGCGCCGGATTCAGGCCCGGGCCACCTCCGGGAAGCGCTCGATCAGGGCCACCGCCCCGTCGACCAGGCGCTCGCCGCGGCTGACCAGCTTCTCGGTGCTGGCGAAGCCGAAGCGGTGGACGTCGCGCAGCGGCTTGTCGACGACCACCAGCTTGCCGGCAAGCACGAAGGCGCGGCCGAAGCCTTCGTGGCTGAGGTTGATCACCGGCACCGCCATCACCCCGCTGCGCGCCTCGATCCGCGCGGACACGGCGTTGTAGAAGGTGCGCACCCGGTTGACCGTTTCGCCGTCGGGGTCGGCGACCACGGGGATGGCGCGCTTGCGCTCGGGGGTGAGGATGAACGGATCGATGACCGCCGCATCGCTGTAGTGTTCCCACGCCCCGAAGGTGTCCGTGGCACGGACCTGGCGGAGCAGCTCACGGATGAACGGTGTCTCGAGGGCGGGATCCTGGTCGTCCAGGACCTGCGCGGTGGCGGTGGTTTCGGGTTGCTCGTCCTGCGGGTTCCAGGTCCACATGGGGGTTCCTCCCTGGTTGGCTGCAGCTGGTCAGTCGGCCCACCAGCCGGTGGCCTCCATGGCGTCGAAACGGGCCTCGCCGGCCGGTTCGCCGCGCAGGGCCCGGCTCAGCCAGGCCGGCGGGCGCTCGCGCAACTGCGCGATCAGGGTGCCCAGCACGGTGTCGATGGCGGTGCCGTGGGAGACCTTGCGCGGCTGGCACCCCTGTGTGAGCAGCCGTCGCACGGCCGGGGCGCCGATGGCGTTGCAGTAGAGCGCGGCGCAGCCCTCGACGACCTGCAGGCGCGGTGCCAGGCGGTCGCAGTCCGGCGCCGCGTCGGCCGGCTCCTCGATGTCGGCCACCTCCAGCAGCCGGGTGCCCGAACACCCCACCTGGTAGATGGCGAAGCCGCTGGCCAGCCCGAAGTGCTGGTCCACGGTGTGCCGGTCGGCGGTGGCGAAGGCGATGCGCACCGAGCCCTGGTGGGCGGGTTCCAGCCCCTCCCCGTCGGCGATCCTTAAGTGACGGACAGTCATCACGGCTCCTCAGGCGATATCGGCGCTGCGGTAGATCGAGCGGTAGGGGCGCACGTCGCCGTGCACCTCGCGATGCTCGAGGAGGGTGTTGGCCAGCTCGAAGAGGGTGTCGCGGCTGCCGCGGTAGCCCACCCGGGGGCGGGTGTGCAGCCCGACCCGCTCCCAGATGGGGTAGCCGCACTGCACGATGGGCACCCCCAGCCGGCCGGCGGTGGCGGCGGCGTGGCCGCTGCCGAGGATCAGCTCCACGCCGTCCTCGCGGCCGTGGTGCTCCAGCGCCTCCAGGTCGCCGATATGCACCCGGCGCGCCGGTACGGCGTCGAGCACCGGCGAGCGCTCCGGGGCCACGGCGGTGGTCACCTCGGCGCCGGCGTCGTGGAGCAGGGTGGTCAGCCCGGCGAGCAGGTCCGCCTCGGTGGCCACGCCCACCGGCGTGGTGCCGAGCACCGAGTGGGTGTCGAGCAGGGCGTCCTGCAGCTGCCGACGCTGGCGCTGGATGCGTGGTGGCGGGGCGGTGCGGTCGGCGATGGCGCACAGGACCATGACCAGCCGGTCCGTGGCGTGCAGGCCCATCAGGTGCTCGAAGCGGTAGTCGGGGACCCCGGTGCGCTCGCGCAGCCGGTCCGCCGCGCGGTTCAGCGAGGCGCCCACGACCACCGTGGCGGCGGCGTCGCCGCAGCCACGCAGCGCCTCCAGCGGCGTCCCGTCGGTGGTGATGGGGCTGAAATCGTCGTCGTCCAGGTGGCCGTCCATGGAGGCCCCCAGGTCGGGGATGGCCACCGGCTCCAGGCCGAAGGCCTCGAGCAACTCGCACAGCGCCTCGGCATCCCCGGGCGAGACGGCGTCGGAGAGCAGCAGGTTGACCCGCCGCGGTGCCCGGCCGGGGCGGGTGCCCTCGGCGGGGACCAGGTGTTCGATGACCGCCTCCACCGTGGCCGCGTAGCCACTGGCCAGGCTGCCGACGAAATCCGGCGTGTTCACCGGCACCACGGCGGTGGTGGCGTGCTCCGGGTGCTCGCTGCGGAAGGTGCGCACCAGTCGTTCGATGTCCGTACCCTCGGCCTCCGAGAGCCCGGTGGTCAGCAGCGTGATCAGCGCCGGCGCGGACTTGCTGCACAGGGTATCCAGGGCGCCGAGGACGTTATCGTCGGCGCCGAGCACCGCGCTGATCGGGTCGATGGCCGTGGTCTGCAACGGGATCGGCTCGTTGAAGTGGCGCACGAAGTAGACCTTGCCGAAGGCCGTGCAGCCCTGGGCGCCGTGGAGCAGCGGCACGGCGCCGCGGAAGCCGAGGGTGGCGAGGGTGCCACCCACCGGTTGACTGGCCTTCAGCGGGTTGACGCTCAGCGGGCTGGTGGATCGTTCGATGCGGGTCATGGCCCGGTCCTCCCTTCCTGCCGTTCCCAGGGCGCCGGTTCACGCACCTGGGGCCAGATGGGGCTCTCGATGCTGCGGCACAGCTGGCGGGCCAGCTCCACCATGCCGGTGTAGCCGGCGTAGGCGTGGGGGCGCTCCTGGTTGATGTCCAGAAACGGGATGCGCGCCTTCAGCGCGGTGTACATGTTCCGTCCGCCGGCGATGAGCACGTCGGCCTCGTGGGCGCGGACGGTGTCGATCAGCGTCCGCGGCGCGCCGCTATCGAGCATCTGCGCCTGCTCGCCCATCAGCTCGCGGATACGCGCCTTGTCCGCCTCGGTGGATTTGCGCGTTCCGGTGGCCACCACCTCCATGCCCAGATCCTGCAGCGCCGAGACCACCGACCAGCTCTTCACGCCGCCGGTATAGAGCAGGGCGCGGCGCCCGCGCAGGCGCTCGCGGTAGGGCTCCAGCGCGGCATCGGCGCGGGCCTCCTCGCGGGCGATGACCTGCTCGGTGCGCTCGGTCAGTGCCGGGTCGTCGATCAGCCGGGCGAAGCCGCGCAGGGCGGCGGAGGTGTCGGCGACGCCGTAGAAGCTGCCCTCGAAATACGGGATGCCGTAGCGCTCCTCCAGGGTGCGCGCCACATTCAGCAAAGCCTTGGAGCAGACCAGCATGTTGGCCTCGGCCCGGTGGAGGGTCTGCAGCTCGCGGTAGCGGGCGTCGCCGGATAGGCTGCCGAGCAGGCGCAGGCCGAGCTCGTCGAGCAGCGGCAGGACGTTCCAGAATTCGCCGGCGATGTTGAACTCGCCGATCAGGCCCACGTCGTGGATCTGGCGGTCCGCCGGTTGGTCCTCTGCCGGCACCGGTTCCGGCTCGCGGGTGCCGACGATGTGCCGGACCACCGCCTCGCCGGCGATGCGGTTGCCCAGGTTTTTGCTGCCGTAGAATCCGGCGCAGTCCACCGGGATGACTGGCGTGCCCCAGCGGCGCTCGGCGCTGCCGCACACCGCCTCGAGGTCGTCGCCGGTGAGTGCCGGTACGCAGGTGTTGTAGACGAACACCGCCGCCGGGGCGTGTTCGTCCACGGCCTGCTTGATGGCGTGGAACAGCCGCGCCTCGCCCCGGCCCATGATCACGTCCTGCTCGCTGAGGTCGGTGGTCATACCGATGCGCCACAGGGTGGGCCCGGTGGAGCGGGTGCCGCGGTTATCCCAGGAACTGCCGGCGCAGCCGATGGGGCCGTGGACGATGTGGGCGGCATCGGCCACCGGCAGCAGGGTGATCTGGGCGCCGTCGAAGGCGCAGCCGCCGGCGGCGGCCCCGGGGGTGGGACGTGCGCAGCCGGACTTCGACCCCTGGTTGTGGGCGCAGCCCGGCTCGTCGAGCAGAGCGGCGATCTCCTGGTTGCGCATGGGCGGGCAGCTCCGGTCGTGGGTGGCTTGCCCGCAGTGCAGCAAGGCGCGTGCCACGCCCGGTCCGCGGTCGCCGCCGCCCTGTGCCGGGCGGTGACCGGGCGGCGAGCGGCGCGCGCGTGTCGCAAATCCGACGGGCGGGCGTTATCGTGTGCCCTTTCGCACAACCTGCGTTGACCCGGGATAGGGCGCACCGCAGACTATTTGGAATCGTTGCAAAGTACCCGGGACCCGAGCCATGCGGCAGATCCTGCTCGACACCGAGACCACTGGCATGGACCCCGCCGAGGGGCACCGCATCATCGAGATCGGCTGCGTGGAACTCGAGCGCCGGCGGCTGACCGGCAACAACTTCCACGAGTACCTCAATCCCGATCGGGCGGTGGACGAGGGCGCGGAGAACGTTCACGGCCTGTCGAACCGCTTCCTGGCGGACAAGCCGCGTTTCGCCGACATCGCCCGGCGCTTCGTCGACTATGTCCGGGATGCCGAGCTGATCATCCACAACGCCCCCTTCGATGTCGGCTTCATCGACGCCGAGTTGGCCCGTCTGGGGCCGGCGTGGGGGCAACTCGAGGACTACTGCACCGTCACCGATTCGCTGCAGCTGGCGCGGCGCATGCATCCGGGGCAGCGCTGCAGCCTCGACGCGCTGTGCAAGCGCTACGGCGTGGACGGCTCGCGGCGCGAACTCCACGGCGCGCTGCTCGACTCCGAGCTGCTCGCCGAGGTCTACCTGGCCATGACCGGTGGCCAGGGCAAGCTCTCCCTGGACGGCGAGGGCCTGGAGCCGGGCGGCGCCGAGCCGATCCAGCGGCTGTCCCCGGAGCGGCCGCGACTGCGCGTCCCGGAATCGGGCGAGCTGGAGCGCGAGGCCCACGAGCAGTTGCTCCAGCGGATCGAGGCGACCTGCGCTGGCCCGGCGCTGTGGCGCCGGGCGGGCGGCGGCGAAGAGGCGGCCGGCTCATGATCCGGGCACCGCTGCGGGCGCTGACCTTCGATCTCGACGACACCCTGTGGTCCGTCGAGGACGTGCTCGCGGCGGCCGAGCAGACCCTGCACGACTACCTGCGCGAAGCCTACCCGGTGGTGGCCGAGCGCTTCGATCCCGACCGCATGCGCCAGCTCCGCCGCGAACTCGCCGCCGCGCGGCCTGAGCTGACGCGCAACGCGACCACCCTGCGCCGTGCCACCATGGCCGAGATCGCCCGCTGCTGCGGGATCGATGGGACGGCCGCGGAGCGCTTTGTGGAGCAGACCTTTGCCGTCTTTCTCGAGGCGCGGCAGGCCCGGGTGGCCCCGTTCCCCGAGGTGTTGCCGGCGCTGCGCGAGCTCTCGGCGCGCTTTCGGATCGGCGTGATCACCAACGGCAACGCCGATGTCTACCGTACGGCGCTGGGGCCCTGCGTCGACTTCGTGGTGCGCGGCGTGGATATTGACATCCCCAAGCCGGAGCCGGCGATCTTCGCCCTGGCCTGTGAGCGTGCCGGGGTACCGCCGGGGGAGGTCCTGCACGTCGGTGATGATCCGCACACCGACGCCGCCGGCGCCCTGGCCGCGGGTATGCAGGCGGCGCTGATGTGCCGTCACGGCCCGCCGGAGCCGCCGGACGGCGTGCCCGACTGCCTCATGGTCCCGGACATGGAGGCGCTGCGCCGTGCCATCGAGCGCAGTGTGGGTGCGGGGCCGGCACAGGACGTTTAGAATGCTGTACAAAAGATGTACAAACCCAGGGAGATCATGAGTCGGGAGAGTGAGCAGAACCGGGAGGATGGTGCCCAAGAGCCAGAGCCACGCATACCGGTCGGCGTGAGCAGCTGCCTGCTCGGCGAGGAGGTGCGCTACGACGGCAGCCACAAGCGCAATCCCTTCGTGACCGAGGCGCTCTCGCGCTACTTCCGCTACGTGCCCGTCTGCCCCGAGGTGGCCATCGGGCTGCCCACCCCGCGGCCGCCCATCCGCCTGGAGCAGGCCGAGGACGAGCGGGTGCGGGTGCGTGGTGTGCGTGACCGGCAGACCGACGTCACCGAGGCCATGGAGGCCTACGGCCGCGAGAAGGGGCGTGAGCTGCACTGGCTCAGCGGCTATATCCTCAAGTCCAAGTCGCCGAGTTGCGGCATGGAGCGGGTCAAGGTGTATAAGCCCGACGGCCATCCGGCCGGGTTCTCAAGCCGTGGCGCCTACGCGCGGACACTGATGGAGACGAATCCGCTGCTGCCGGTCGAGGAGGAGGGCCGGCTCAATGATCCGGCCCTGCGCGAGGGCTTTGTCTGTCGGGTCTTCTGCTACTACCGTTGGCAGCGCCTGGTCGAGGCGGGTCTGACGCGCAAGGCCCTGGTGGACTTCCACGCCGAGCACAAGCTGTTGCTCATGGCCCACGACGACCAGCGCATGCGCGCGCTCGGGCGGTTGGTCTCGACGCTGGGCGAGCGGCCGCTGGAGGCCGTGGCCGAGGCCTACATCGAGGCGTTCATGGCGGCGCTGGCCCGGCCGGCCACCCGGGGGCGGCACGCCAACGTGCTCTATCACCTGCTCGGCTACCTCAAGCGGGAGCTGGATCCGGCGGACAAGCAGGAGGTCGTGGACGTCATCGAGCAGTACCGCACCGGCATGGTGCCGCTGATCGTGCCGGTGACGCTGCTGCGCCACCACTTCCGCCACTGGCCGGATCCCTACGTGGAGCGGCAGTTCTATCTCTACTGGAGCCCGCCGGAACTGGCGCTGCTCAATCAGGTCTGACCGGGCGGCCGGGGTCGCTCCACGACATTCGAGACGAAAAGGAAGGGCTGCGTGCCGTTACGTTCGTTGCTGCGCAAGGGTTGGGGGGTCGCTGCGCCCGTGGTGGTGCTGCTGGCGGCCGTGCTGGTGCTGGCGGCGCTGGTCTGGACCCGCCCCGATCCGCCTGCCGAGGAGCCCACCGAACCCTCGTGGGTGGTCGCCACCGAGCGCGCCGAGCCCGGCGTCCACCAGCCGCTGCTGCGCCTGTTCGGCTATATCGAGTCGCCCTCGGATGTCACCGTCAAGTCCGCGGTGGAGGCCGACGTCGCCGAGGTCCGGGCGCGCGACGGCCGCGTGGTGGAGGCCGGCGAGCTGCTGGTGCGCCTGGACGACGGTGAACTGCGTGACACCCTGCGCCAGCGTCAGGCCGATCTCGACGAGCAGGAGGCCGCACTGCGCCAGGAGCGCCGCGCGGTTGCGGCGGACCGCGAGGATCTCGAGGCCGAGAAGGCGCTGCTGGCCATCGATGAGCGGCGGGTGGCGCGGCTCGAGGAGCTCGTGGCCGACAACGCCGCCTCGCCCTCGGAACTCGACGACGCCGAGGAGGCCCGGGAGCGGCAGCGCCAGGCGGTGATCCGGGCGCAACAGGCGGTGGACGACGCCGAGGAGCGCTTGGCCGTGGCCGAGGCGCGGCGCGACAGTGCGGAGGCGGCCCGCGACCAGGCCCGGCGCGACGTGCGCCGCACCGAGGTGCGTGCCCCCTTCGACGGCCGGGTCAGGGCGGTGGCCGTGGGCCGGGGCGATCGAGTGAGCCCGGGCAGCGAACTCGTCGGCCTCTACGACACCGGCGAGCTGGAGGTCCGGGTGCAGATCCCCACCACGCGCATCGGGGCCCTCTATCGGGCCCGCGCCGCTGACACCGGGGTGTACGGTGAGGCCCTGGTGGACGGCCGCGGGCTCGCCCTGGAGCTGGACCGGCTGGCCGGGCACACCCCCCGGGAGCGCGGCGGGGTCGAGGCGATCTTCGCCGTCGAGGAGCGCCACGACGAGGTCGCCCTGGATCGCTTTGCCGAGGTGATGCTGGAGCTGCCCCCGGAGCCGGGCACGCTGGTGGTGCCCTACGAGGCGCTCTACGGCACCGAGCGGCTCTACGTCATCGAGGAGGACGAGGAGGCCAAGCGCCTACGCGGCATCGAGGTGCAGCGCCTGGGCGAGGCGCGGCGCCCCGACGGGGGCCGGGGGGCGCTGGTTCGCGCCCCGGAGATCGATGCCGGCACGCAGATCGTTACCACCCAGATCCCGCAGGCCACGGATGGGCTGCGCGTGCGCGTCGAAGCGGAGAGCCGCTAGGCGATGGTCGAGCAGCGGCGAGACGCGCTGCGCTGGTTGGCGGAGCACCCGGTAGCGGCCAACCTGGTGTTGGCGCTGATGTTCATCAGCGGCTTCTACGCCGTCAGCCAGCTCAACACCCAGTTCTTCCCCAGCTTCGAGCTCGACGTGGTCACCGTGCAGGTGCAGTGGCCGGGCTCCACCGCCGAGGACGTCGCCGACTCGGTCACCACCCCCCTGGAGGACGCCGTGCGCGACGTCCAGGGGCTGCGTGAGATGCAGTCGCGCTCGGCGGACGGCGTCAGCAACATCAGCCTTGAGTTCTTCCAGGGCACCGACATGGCCGACACGGTGGAGGACGTCAAGGACCGCGTCGCCGCCGTGCGCAACCTCCCGGAGGAGGCCGAGGAGCCGACCATCCGGCGCATCACCCAGTTCGACCCGGTGGCCCGCGTGGTGCTCAGCGGCGATGCCCCGCCATCGAGCATGCGCGCCTGGGCGCGTGAGCTCGAGGACGACCTGCTGCGCCGCGGGGTGGCCAATGTCGAGGTCACCGGCATGCCGGATCTGGAGACGGCCATCGAGGTCGAGCAGCGCGTGCTGCTCGACTCCGGTCTGACCTTCGGCGACCTGGGGGCTGCCATCGACGCCGAGAGCACCGATCTGCCCGGCGGCGAGGCCGGCGAGGCGGATATCGCCCGGCAGCTGCGCAGCCTCGAGCAGCGCCGCGGCGTGCAGGAGTTCCGCGATCTGCAGATCACCGACGGCGATGGCCAGCCGCTGCTGCTCAGCGACCTGGCGCAGATCGAGCGCCGCGCCCGGGACGGCCAGGTGGACTTCCGCCTGGGCGAGGACACCGCCATCGAACTCTACGTCCAGCGCGCCGAGGGCGAGGACGCCCTGGGGGCGGCGGCCATCCTCGAGGCCTGGTACGACGATGTCACGCCGACCCTACCCGAGGGGCTCGAGCTCACCGTCTACGACGAATTCTGGGAGCTGATCAGCGAACGCATCGGCCTGCTGGTCAGCAACGGCCTGGCCGGGCTGCTGCTGGTGGTGGCCATCCTCTTCACCTTCCTCACCGCCCGGGTGGCGTTCTGGGTGACGGTGGGCATCCCCGCCGCCTTCCTCACCGCGCTGGTGGTGCTCTGGGGCGTGGGCGGCAGCATCAACATGATGAGCCTCTTCGCGCTGATCATGACCCTGGGGATCATCGTCGACGACGCCATCGTGGTCGGAGAGCGCGGCGTGGCCCGCTTCCAGCGCGGCGAATCGCCGGGGGAGGCCGCCGCCGGCGGCGCGCGGGACATGCTCGCCCCGGTGATGGCCTCTTCGCTGACCACGGTGGCGGCGTTCATCCCGTTGATGGCGATCAGCGGGGTGATGGGCAATATCCTCTTCGACATCCCGTTGGTGGTGATCTGCGTGATCATCGCCTCACTGATCGAGGCCTTCATCGTCCTGCCCGGGCACCTGCGCCGCTCCTTCGAGGGCGATCAGCGCGGGCGCGAGCCGAGCCGCTTCCGGCGCTGGGTGGACAGCGGCTTCCACGGTTTCCGCGAGGGGGCTTACCGGCGCGGCATCACCCGGGCGGTGGAGTGGCGCTGGACCACGGTCTCGTCGGCGGTGGCGCTGCTGGTGGCGGCGGTGGGACTGGTGGTTGGTGGTCGGATCGAGTTCACCTTCTTCCCCGAGCCCGAGGGGACGGTGCTGCACGCCAACGTCGGCTTCGCGCCGGGCACGCCGCCGGAGCGGGTGGAGGCCTTCCTGGCCGACATGGAGCGCCAGCTCCACGCCGCCGACGAGGCGCTCTCCGAGCAGCGGCTGGTGCGCACCCACACCGTGCGCTACGGCGAGATGCAGGCCCGCGACGCCCAGGACGCCAACCGTGGCGATCATTACGGCAGCATCGCCGTGGAGCTGATCTCGCCGGAGGATCGTGACGTCCGCAACACCGATCTGATGAACGCCTGGGAGGAGCGCATCACCGAGCGCCCCGGTCTGGAGCGGCTGGTCATCCGCGAGCGCAGCGCCGGCCCGCCCGGCGAGGACATCGACGTCCGCCTGACCCAGGGGGATCCGGGCACCCTGCGGGCGGCCGCCGACGAGCTGCGCCAGGTGCTGCACCGCTATCCGGGGCTGGGCAGCATCGACGACGACCTGCCCTACGGTCAGGAGCAGTGGGTGTACCGTCTCACCGCCGAAGGCCGGGCCCTGGGGCTGACCACCGAGGCGGTCAGCCGGCAGGTGCGCGATGCCTTCGCCGGCGAGCTGGCCCAGGTCTACCACCAGGGCCGTGACGAGGTGGAGGTGCGCCTGCGCCAGCCGCTGGCCGAGCGCCGCGATCTCTCGGCGGTGACCGATCTGCAGATCCGCCTGCCCGACGGGGATCTGGTACCGCTGGAGAGCGTGGCCACCATCGAGTCGCGCCGTGGTTTCGAGGTGGTGCGCCACCACAACGGCGAGCTGGCCGTGAGTGTGACCGGCGACGTGGACGACCGGGTGGCCAACACCGGGCAGATCCGCGCCGATCTGCGCGAGAATGTCCTGCCGGAACTCACCGAGCGTTACGGCGTGGCCGCCGAGTTCGGCGGGCAGGCGGACTTCCAGGACGAGACCCTGGCCGATATGCAGCGCGGGCTGTTCTTCGCCCTGGGGCTGATCTACCTGATCCTGGCGTGGGTCTTCGCCTCCTACGGCTGGCCGCTGCTGGTGATGTCGGTGATCCCCTTCGGGCTGGTCGGGGCGCTGGTCGGCCACTGGGTCATGGGGCTCGACCTGACCCTGCTCTCGCTCTTCGGCCTCTTCGGCCTGACCGGCATCACCGTGAACAACGCCATCATCCTGACGCTGTTCTACAAGCAGATCCGCAATGACGGCACACCGGTGGTCGAGGCCCTGGCCGAGGCCTCCTGCCAGCGCCTGCGGGCGATGATCCTCACCTCGCTGACCACCATCGGCGGGCTGTTGCCGCTGCTCGCCGAGCAGTCGGTACAGGCGCAGTTCCTCATCCCCATGGCGGCGGCCATCGCCTTCGGTCTGGCCGGGGCCACGGGTATCGTGCTGTTCCTGATGCCGGCGCTGCTGCGCATCTATGAAGACGCGGTTGCCGGGGTGACGCGGTGGCGGTACGGTACAACGCCATGACCGAGCATGCGGACCATACGCCCCGGTTCGGGGCCCTGATCATCGGCGACGAGCTGCTCACCGGCCGGCGCCGTGATCGGCACATGGAGGCGGTGATCGAGCGGCTCGACGCCCGCGGGCTGGAGCTCGCCTGGGCACGGCTGATCGGTGACGACCCGCAGTTGCTGACCCGCACCCTGGGCGAGACCTTCGCCGGGGGCGACATCGTCTTCAGCTTCGGCGGCATCGGCGCCACTCCCGACGACCGCACCCGGCAGTGCTGCGCCGAGGCGGTGGGACGGCCGTTGGAGCGCCACCCCGAGGCCGAGGCGGCCATGCGCGAGCAGTTCGGTGCCGAGACCACCGAGCAGCGCCTGCGCATGGTGGAGTTTCCCGCCGGCGCCTGGATGATCCCCAACCCGGTCAACCGGGTGGCGGGCTTCTCCTGGGGCGACCACCACTTCGTCCCCGGCTTCCCGCGCATGGCCTGGCCCATGGTGGAGTGGGTGCTGGACACCCACTACGCCCACCTGCAGGCGCCGGGCCGCACGCTGCAGCGCGCGGTGCGTGTCCCCGGGGCGCGCGAGGGGGCGATGATCCCGCTCCTTGAGCGCTTCACCGCCGCGTACCCGGATCTGCGCATCTCCTGCCTGCCGGGTGGCGGCCGCGAGCGCGGCTTCGAGGTCGAGCTCGGTGTGCGCGGGCCGGCGCCGCGGGCCACCGAGGCGCTGGAGGCGCTCACCCGCGAACTCGAGGCCGCTGGCTACGGCTGGGAGCCGGTAGCCGACGCAACTCCCGGCGCTGGCAACGGTCCAACCCCATAATCCCCTGCGTTACCCATCGAGGTCCTGAGCCCATGTCGGATCCCTCCGTCATCGAGCCGTCCACCCGCTATTTCCGTCCCGAGGCGTTCACCGCCGACGAGACGCTCAGCGCCGATGAGCGCGAGGCGCTGCGCGAGCGCATCCGCGCGCTCCTGCGCGAGCGCGATGCGGTGCTCGTCGCCCACTACTACACCGACGCCGAGCTGCAGCGGCTGGCCGACGAGACCGGCGGCTGTGTCGCCGACTCGCTGGAGATGGCCCGCTTCGGCGCCGAACATCCGGCCTCCATGCTGGCCGTCGCCGGCGTGCGCTTCATGGGCGAGACGGCCAAGATCCTCACCCCGGACAAGCGGGTGATCATGCCGGATCTCGAGGCCACCTGCTCGCTGGATGTCGGCTGTCCGGCCGACGAGTTTGCGGCGTTCTGTGATCAGCACCCGGATCGCACGGTGGTGGTCTACGCCAACACCTCCGCGGCGGTGAAGGCCCGCGCCGACTGGGTGGTGACCTCGAGCATCGCCGTGGACGTGGTGGCCCACCTGCACGAGCGCGGCGAGAAGATCCTCTGGGCGCCGGACAAGTACTTGGGGGACTACGTGCAGCGCCAGACCGGTGCGGACATGCTGCTCTGGGATGGCAGCTGCATCGTCCACGAGGAGTTCCGCGGCCTGGAGCTGGCCGATATGCGCCAGGCGCACCCCGGGGCCCGGGTGCTGGTCCACCCGGAGTCGCCGGCGGCGGTGGTCGAGCAGGCCGACGTGGTCGGCTCCACCTCGCAGCTGATCCGTGCCGTGGCCGAGATGGAGGCCGACACCTTCATCGTTGCCACCGACGCCGGCATCTTCCACAAGATGCACGAGGCTGCCCCGGACAAGACGCTCATCGAGGCGCCCACCGCCGGGCGCAGCGCCACCTGCCGCTCCTGCGCTCACTGCCCGTGGATGGCCATGAACGGGCTGCGCAGCCTGGCGGCGGCGCTCGAGGCCGGTGAGCCGCAGGTCACCGTGGATCCCGGGGTGGCAGCCGGGGCGCGGCGCTCGCTCAACCGTATGCTCGATTTCGCCGCCGAGCGGGCCCGGCAGGTCCTCGGCACCGGCGACGCCTGACCGGCACGCCCGGCGCGGTGGCTACCCCGCGGCGGCGTCCGCCGCGCGGCGCTCGGCGATGCGCCGCTGCAGCGCTTCGTGGCGGATCTCGTCCACCGGAAAGTCCCACATCAGCCCCATGGCCGCGAGCTTGAGCGCCGCCGGGGCGATCCCCGCGACGAGCAGCAGGGTGCTGACCTCGCCCGTGCCCGGGGCGGGGTTGGGCGGGGCGAGGGCCACGGTCAGCAGCGCCGCAGCGCCGGCCAGGGTGAAGCCGACGCGGCCAGCCAGCGACCAGACGGCGAAGTGCAGTCCGGTGCGCGGGGCGCCGGTGTGGGCGGCTTCGACGTCGGGGATATCGGCCTGGATGGCGGCGGAGAGCGCCCAGTCCAAGCCGCCGGTGAGCCCAAGCAGGGCAGCGAGGATGAGCAGCGGCAGGGTGTGGCCCGGTCCGAGCAGCGGGATCCAGATCAGCACCGCGGCGGCGAGGACCAGGGCGGCGCACCACATGGCGTGCTTGCTGTAACGCAGGGCCAGCGCCGCACCCAGAGGCAGGCCGATGAGTGCCGCCAGGAGGTAGGCCGCCAAGGCGGTCGGGGCGGCGCTGGCGTCGCCGACGATGCCGGCGGCGATGGGCAGCAGCAGGGCGGCGGCGAGGGTATTGGCGGCGACGTTGGCCGTGTGGGCGCCGAGCAGCCGGCGCCACGCCCGCAGCCCGCCCAGGCGTCGGGCGATTACGCCGAACCCGCCGGGCGGGGCCGCCGGCTGCCGGTCCGGCAGGGCGAGGATGGCCAGGGCCGCCAGGGCGGTGACGCCGACGAGCAGTAGGTAGAGGGCCGCGAGCGCGTCGAGGCGCGCCGCGCCCACCTCCACGGCGAGCAGCGGGGCGCCCAGCCCGAGCCCGATGCCGAGCAGGGTGGCCAGCTGCGCCGCGGTGAACAGCCGAGTGCGGTCGTGGTAGCCGGCGGCCAGCTCGGCGCCCCAGGCCAGGTGGCTG
This sequence comes from Halorhodospira sp. 9621, assembly GCF_022228055.1. NCBI lineage: Bacteria > Pseudomonadati > Pseudomonadota > Gammaproteobacteria > Chromatiales > Ectothiorhodospiraceae > Halorhodospira > Halorhodospira sp. 9621. Next base: position 58,320 of record NZ_JAJNRD010000009.1, on the reverse strand, counting down.
ACCCGCATGAGCACCCAGCCCAGGGTGGTCAGGGTGCCGCCGAGGAGCAGCGGCAGCAGACTGGTGCCGGGCTCGAGCAGCAGCAGCGGCGCCAGTCCTGCCAGGGTGAGTCCGGCACCGGCCCACCAGCCGCCCCGGCGCCGCGCCGCCAGGGGCACGGTGTCGCTCCAGGCGCCAGCGACCAGCACCGCGACAGCGTCGAGCAGGCGCAGCGCGATGAGCACCGCGATCACCGCCACGGCGGCCACCTCCGGTGCCTCCAGTCGTTGCGGAGCGATCTGCAGGAAGAACGGCGGCACGCTCGCTGCCAGCGGCAGGGCAGCCAGGGCGTAGACGAGCGTCGTCAGGGGCGAGGGGGTGGCGCTGCTGCGGGGTGTGGGATCGCTCATGGCGATACGCTACGATGCGTGCCGCCGGCGTGCCAGCGCCTGCGCCGGAACGTCGCGACAGGCCCGCAATCGAGGATCGCACCACCGTGGAAAACCCGACCCGGGACGATCGCAGCCTCGCCGTGCTCTACCGGGACGAGCGGCTGATCGCCGTCTACAAGCCCGCCGGGCTGCTGGTCCACCGCAGCAACATCGACCGCGACCGCGATGTGCTCCTGCAGCGCGTCCGCGATCAGCTCGGCGGTCACTGGGTCTACCCGGTTCACCGGCTCGATCGGGCCACCGCCGGGGTGCTGGTTCTCGGCCTCGATCCCGACGCCGCGTCCGTGCTCGCCGCCGCCTTCCGCGAGCAGCGCATCGGCAAGCGCTACCAGGCGGTGGTGCGCGGCTGGGTCGAGGCGCCCGGACGCATCGACCGCCCGCTGGGCGCCGGGCGCCGCGGCGAGGGGGGCGCACCGCAGCCGGCGGTCACCGACTACATCCCGCTGGCCTGGACGGAGCTGCCGATCCCGGTCTCGCGCTACGACACGGCGCGCTACACACGCCTGGAACTGCAGCCGCAGACCGGGCGGCAGCATCAGCTGCGCCGGCACATGAAGGCGTTCAGCCACCCGATCATCGGCGACACCACCCACGGCGACGGCGCCAACAACCGGCTCTTCCGCGAGCACTTCGGCGCCCGGCGGCTGATGCTCGTCGCCACCGAACTCACCGTCCCCCATCCCGGGGATGGCCGTACGGTGCGTCTGACCACCGAACCCGACGCCGAGCTGCAGGCGATCATCCGGCAGGCCGGGCTGGCGGCGGACCCCGACCCGGCCCCGGCCGGCGAGCGCGACTAGTCGGTCCCGAGCCGCTCGTGCAGGTAGCGCCGGCAACCCGCCGGGGTGGACAGGCGGTAGCTGTGCGCACCGGGGATCGGCACCCCGGCCGTGCGCTCCAGTGCTGCCTGGAAGCGCAGGAAGTCCACCGAGTCGATCCCCAGCTGGGCGTGCAGGCTGCGCTCGGCGTCCAGCCGACGCACGTCCGCCTCCGGCGCGATCTCCGCCAACGCCTCCTGCAGGGCCCGCTCGATGCGCGCCTCGGTCTGCTCCGCCACTGCCGATTCCTCCGCCGTCCGATACGGGCGCTGCACCCGGCGATGGCCTGCCGGCTGGCTTCCCTGTTGCCGGGACCGATAGACTGGCCCCGTGGTGCACTGCAGCGCCCGCAAAGATCCCGAGCCCGATGACCGTACGCAATCTCGAAAGCCTCTTCCAGCCCCGCTCCATCGCCCTGATCGGCGAGGCCAGCGACACCGATCGCCGCATCCTGCGCAACCTGCTCAGCGAGCCCTACCAGGGGCCGGTGATGCCGGTCATGGCGGGGATCGACTCCATGGGCGGTGTCCCGGTCTTCCCCGCGCTTGAACGCCTGCCGGCGGTGCCGGATCTGGCCGTCATCACCCGCCCGCTGGAGGTGGTGCCGGGGCTGATCACCGCCCTGGGCGAGCTGGGCACCCGTGCCGTGATCGTCACGCGCGCGGTCCCCCGGGACTACACCCAGGAGCAGCGCGAGGAACTCGAGCGCACCATCCTCGAGGCGGCGCGCCCCCATCTGGTCCGGGTGGCCGGGCCGGGGAGCAGCTGCATCAGCGTCCCCCACCGGGGCCTGCACGCCTCGTCGCTGCCCATCACACTGGCCAGCGGCAAGGCGGCGCTGGTCACCAAATCCTCGGCCATGGCCGGGGCCGCCCTGCGCTGGTGCCGCGAGAACGACTCGGGGCTGTCGCACATCATCCACATCGGCGCCGCCACCGACGTGGACCTGGGCGACAGCTTCGACTACCTGGCCACCGACCACCGCGCCCGCGCGGTGATCGTCTATATCGAGCGGGTGCGCCGGGCGCGCAAGTTCATGTCGGCCCTGCGGCGGCTGGCCCGCATGAAGCCGGTGATCATCCTCAAGCCGCCGCAGGTGGGCGAGGCGGAGATCGACGACTTCGTCTACGACGCGGCCTTCCGCCGTGCCGGCGTGGTGCGGGTGGACGATCTGGAGGAGCTGTTCAGCGCTGTCGAGATCCTCGACAGCAGCCGGGTGCCGGGCCGCGACGGGCCGCTGGCGATCCTCGGCAACAGCCGCAGCATGGGGCTGCTGGCCAGCAACGCCCTGCGCCGCTACGACAGCAGTCCGCAGCAGCTCTCCGCGGAGAGCAATGAGGCCCTGCAGGAGCTGGCCCGGCGCAACGCCAGCAGCCACAATCCCCTGGACATGGGCGTCGACGCCGACGCCGACGCCTACGATCGGGCCCTGGAGATCCTCGGCAAGGACCGGCGCATCAGCGGTATCCTGGCACTCAAGGCGCCGGGCGCCAGCGACGACGGCGAGGGCGTGGCCGAGGTGGTGGTCCGCCACGCCAAGCGGCTGCGCAAGCCGGTACTCGCCGCCTGGGACCCCTCCGCCGGAGAGGCCGGGTTGCGGCGGCTCGCGGCGGCGGTGCCGGCCTTCGCCTACCCCGAGGAGGCGGTGCGCGCCTACAGCCGGTTGCTTCAGTACCGGCGCAGTCAGACCCTGCTGATGCAGACGCCGCCCTCGTTGCCCGAGGATTTCACCCCGGACTACGAGCAGGCGCGGCTGATCCTGTCGGCGGCGCTGACCGCCGGCCGCGACCACCTCAATGAGTACCAGACGGCGCGGCTGCTCAGCGCCTACTGCATCCCCTGCGTGGAAACCCGCCGCGCCAACGACCCGGAGGACGCCGCCGCGGTGGCCGCCGAGCTGGATCAGCCGGTGGCGCTGAAACTGATGTCGCCGGAAGTGCAGCTCAAGTCCCAGGCCGGCGGCGTCGTCCTGGATCTGGGCAGCCCCGAGGCGGTGCGCGCCGAGGCCGAGGCGATGCTGGCGCGCCTGCACGAGCTTCGCGGCGACGACGTAGCCGTGGACGGCTTTGCCGTGCAGCCGATGACCCGCCGCGACGGGGCCTTCGAGCTGACCCTCGGCGTGCGCCCCGGCGGGCCCTTCGGGCCGGTGCTCTACTTCGGCCACGGCGGTACCGAGACCGAGGCCATCGCCGACTGGGCCTGCGGGCTGCCGCCGCTGAATATGCACCTGGCCCGGGAGATCATGCAGCGCACCCGGATCTACGGGCTGCTGGTGGACAGCGGGCTGCGCAAGCCGGATTTGGATGCGGTGGCGCTGAGCCTGGTCAAGCTCTCGCAGCTGGTCATCGATTTCGGCGCCGTGCAGTCGCTGGACATCAACCCGCTCTGGGCCACCGGCCGCGGGGTGCTGGCCCTGGACGCCGGGGTGGGCATCCAGCCCCAGCGCGGGGATCCGGCCGACTCGCTGTCCATCCGCCCCTACCCCCAGGAGCTCAGCGAGCGCATCGAACTGCCCGACGGCCAGTGCCTGAACCTGCGCCCGGTGCTGCCCGAGGACGCCCCGCAGCTCAACGCCATGGTCGAGCGCACGCCGCCGGAGCAGGTGCGCATGCGCTTCTTCCAGGCGCTGAAGAGCCTGCCCCAGGAGATGGCCGCGCGGCTGACGCAGATCGATTTCGACCGCGAGATGGCGCTGGTCATCACCCGCGACGGCATCGCCGGCCGGGCGCCGCTGCTGGGGATGGTCCACATCAGCGCCGATCCCGACCTGGAGCAGGCGGAGTACGACATCATGCTCGACCCCTCGGTGGCCGGCATGGGGCTGGGCCCGATGCTCATGCACCGGATCGTCGACTACGCCCGGCGCCGTGGCATCCGCGAGATCTACGGCGAGGTGCTGCGCGAGAACGAGCCGATGCTCAAGATCAATCAGGCCATGGGCTTTCGCATCGAGCCGAGCAGCGACGACCCGGGGCTGATGCACGTGACCCTGCGCCTGGACGGCGACGGCGCGTGACAAGCATATGCCCGATCCGTAATGTATGCCGGCATGCGGTGACCACCCCGAGCTGAAGGAGCCTCGCATGAGTCAGGAAGAGAATGCCCGGGTCAGCCTGGCCCACCTGCCGCTGCCGCTGTTTGCCGCCACCATGGGCCTGGCCGGCCTGGCCATGGTCTGGGAGGAGAGCCATAGCCTCTGGGGCTGGCCCGCCTGGGTAGCCGAGGCCGTGGTGGTGCTGGCGGTGATCAGCTTCGTCGCCATGGCCGCAGGCTATGCCCTCAAGGCGGCGCTACACCCATCGGCGGCGTGGGGCGAGGTCACCCACCCGGTGCGCCTCAACTTCCTGCCGGCGGTTTCCATCTCGCTGATCCTGCTGGGCATCGTGACCGAGTCGGAACCGCTGTCCACCGCCCTGTGGGGCAGCGGGGCGTTGCTGCACCTGATCCTGATGCTGGCCATCGTCACCAGTTGGATGCAGCGTCAGCTGGAGCTCGGCACCCTGAATCCGGTCTGGTTCATCCCGGCGGTGGGCAACGTCCTGGTGCCCATCCCGGCGGCGCAGGCCGGCTACATGGAGGTGGCCTGGTTCTTCTTCAGCATCGGGCTGTTCTTCTGGCTGATCCTGATGACCCTGGTGTACTACCGGCTGATCTTCGCGCCCAACCTGCCGGCGTTCCTGCTGCCCACACTCTTCGTGCTCCTGGCCCCGCCGGCGGCCGGCTACCTGGCCTGGGTGTCGCTGCTTGACGGCGGCGATCCCGGGGTGGTCGGTCGGCTGCTCTACTACAAGGCGTTGTTCACCTTTCTGCTGCTGCTCATCCAGGTGCCACGGCTCGTCCGCCTGCCGTACTACCCCTCCTGGTGGGCGTACACCTTCCCCCTGGCCGCCTTCTGCCTGGCCAGCCAGCACTTCGTGCAGGCTTACCAGACCGGCGGTGGCCGCGGCGTGATGCTGCTGGTGGTGCTGACCACGCTGGTCATCGCCGTGGTCTTCGTCGCCACCGTGATCAAGATGCTCAGCGGCAAACTGCTGCGCCCGGAATAGGGCGGGCCGAGCCAGGGCCCGGGTGGGATACCCCGGCGGCGAGTGGCTTCATTGCGCCGCCGGCCGGGCGTACCCTGAACTGCGGAGCAGCCCGCGCAGGGGACGACCGCCTTGGTCAAGCCGCTTTCCCACCATGAGATCCTCACCCGGGTGGCGCCGTTCAGCGAGGCCGGGTGGGCCGTGGATCTGGCCGCCAGCGACCGGGCCCACCGCGAGATCGCCTTTGAGCCGCGCAGCCACGAGGGGCTGGACGCCGCCGAGGGGCCGGTCACCGAGCAGCTGGTGCTCGCCGAGCGGGAGCCCGGGCTCTATCGGCTGAGCGCCACCTACACCGCCGCCGATGGCACCTGGGCCGGTCTCGCCCTTGATGGTGGGCGTCCCGCCGACCTGCTCGCGGGCCTGCAGGCCACGGAGCTGCGCCCCCGGCTGTTCATCCGCATCGCCGGTGTCTGTATCGGCCGCAGCTACTGGGCGAAAGCCTCCGAGGCCGACCCCGGTGACCCGCGGTGGCGGGCCGTGGGCGCCGAGGCGCGGCTGGCCGGGCGGCGCGTGGTGCTCGACGCCACCCCGGGTGCCGGCCTGCCGGCGCAAATCGAGATCACGCCCCACCCCGAGGGCGAGCCTGCGCTGCCCGAAGACCTGATCGCCGTCCTCGGCTGGGGTTGGCGGCCGCTGGTCTGGCGGCAGAAGGCGTGGCGCAGCACCCGGGCGCTGCCCCGGGAGGAGCCGCGCCGGCGGGCGGCCGTCGAGGCCCGGATCGAGCAGCTCGTCGCCCACCTGGCGGCGGTCTTCGCCGAGCCGCCGAGCGCCTTCCACCGGCGCTTCCGTCGCCGGCGCTGGGCGGTGGTGGGCCGCCGGCTGCTGCCGATGACCGTCTTCTTCCTGATCCTCGCCGCGGTGCCGCTGTTCGGCGTGGTGCTGCCCGAGGGCGAGATGCCGCCGTGGCTCCACGGTGTCCCGCCGCTGCTGGCCATCGGCGCGCTGCTCTTCTCCGGGACCGAGGTCCCGCTGGTGGACCGACCGCCGTTGCCGCGGCCGCTGACGGCGAGCACCTGGCACGGAGGGAGCGATGGCGGCTGATCCGATGAACATCCCGGCGGTCTCGGTGGCCGCCGCCCGGCAGGCGCTGATCGAGCAGTACGCCGACCCGATCCTACGCCGGCGGGCCACCATGCTGTGGGGCACCCGCGGCGTGGGCAAGTCCTCGGTGGTGGCGCAGGTGGCCGAGCACTTCGGGGTGCCTCTGGTCGACCTGCGCCTGACCACCATCGAGCCGGTGGACATCCGCGGGGCGATCTACGCCGATGAGCAGCAGCAGCGCACGGTGTGGTTCCCGCCGGAGTTCCTCCCCGGTGCCGACCAGCCGGAGGGAATCCTCTTCCTCGACGAGCTCACCGCCGCCGATCAGCGTCTGCAGATCTCTGCCTACTCGCTGATCCTCGATCGCAAGGTGGGGGCGTACCGGCTGCCCGACGGCTGGCAGGTGGTGGCGGCGGGCAATGCCCGCTTCCAGGGGGCGGTGAGCCACGACATGGGCACGGCGCTGGCCGATCGCATGTTCCACTTCAACGTGCAGACGGCCCTGGAGGCGTTCCTCGACTACGCCGCCGAGCGCGAGCTGGCCCCGGAGGTGATGGCCTTCCTGCGGGTGCGCGCCGACCGGCTCGACGACACCGCCACGCAGCTGGCCAACGACCACCTGGTCGGCGCCAGCCCGCGGGGCTGGGAGGATGTCTCTTCGGTGCTCCGGGCCGATCTGGGCGATGCCGTGCGGCGGCTGTTCGTGCAGGGGCGCATCGGGGCCGCCAACGCCGCTGAATTCTTCGGGGTGCTCGATGAGCTGCAGGCGGCTGCCGACGTCACCCGGCTGCTGGCCGCGCAACCCGGGCCGGAGACCGCGGCGCTGCTGCCCGAGAGCCTGGATGGCCTCTATGGCATGGTCTACGGCCTGGTGGCGGCGGTCACCGACGAGCCGACCCTTACCCGCGCCCTGGAGATCATCGAGCAGTTCCCGGAGATGCGCGGGCGCACGCCGCTGCCGGCGCGCGAGGCGCAGACCCTGGCCATGGAGTTGCTCTTCCAGCGCGGTCTGGCCTGGGGCCTGGAGGGGGCGATCCTGCACAGCGAGGCGTACCAGCGCTACATGGCCGAGCGCCGGGCCGATGGCGACTGAGCCCTACACCCACCGCGGCACGGCGGCGATTCGCGTGATGGTCGAGCAGGCCCCCGGTACCGGCGGGCTGGCCCTCTGGGCCCACCACCAGGATGTGGAGGCGGGCGACCTCGAGGCGCCGGTGGTCAACGACGGCCGCACCCTCTACTACGCACCGGCCTTTGCCGGACTGCCGCGGGCGCAGCAGGTGGGGTGGGTGGCCCACGAGGTGCTCCATGTGGCCCTTCGCCATGCGCAGCGCCGGGAGGCCCTGGCGGGGGTCCTCGGCGATGTCGATCCGGCGCTGTTCAACCACTGTGCAGACGCCCTGGTGAACACCACCCTTGGCCACCTGGACTGGCTGGAACTGCCCGCCGGGGCGGTGACCCTGGAGCGGGTGCTCCGCGAGGTCCTGCCGGATGACGCCGCCACCCCCGAGCGCGCGCTGCTCGAGTGGGACGTGGAGCGCCTCTACCGCGCCGTGGACGATCGGCGCGGGGGCAGCAGCGAGGACCGGGGCCGGGCCGGGCAGCAGGGCGGGGCGGCGAGCTCGGGCCGGCGCGATGGCGCCACCGGGCGCAGCGATGGGCCGCGGGCAGCGCGGCTGCGCCAGCTGGCTGCCGGCGCCGAGGCCGATCTGTTGCCCGCCGAGGGCGAAGCGCCGGAGGTGGCCGCGGAGCGGGCCCGCGCCTGGTCCGAGCGGCTGCTGCGGGCGCACGCCGATGACGGCGCCTTCTCCATGCTGCGCGGGCTGCTGGCCGATCGGCCGACGCCGCGTACGCCCTGGGAGCACATCCTGCGCACCCGCCTGGCCCGCGGGCTGGCGCGGCTCCCGGAGCGCTCCTGGTCGCGCCCGGCGCGCTCGTGGCTGGCCAACCGCGGCCGCACCGCCGGCGGACGGCGCATGCCCTGGGAGCCGGGGGTGGTTACGGCGCGGCGGGTGCCGCGGCTGGCGCTGGTGGTGGACGCCTCCGGGTCCATCGACGACGCCCTGCTGGAGCGCTTCGCCAGCGAGCTGACGGCCATCACCCGGCGCAGCGAGGCGCAGCTGGTGGTGATCGTTGGCGACGACCGGGTGCGCCGGGTGGTGCACCTGGCCCCGGGCGACTCGCCGCGAGCCGAGCTCACCTTCCACGGCGGGGGCGGGACGGATTTCACCCCGCTGCTCGAGGAGGCGGACCGGCATGCGCCGGATCAGGCGGTGGTGCTCACCGATCTGCAGGGGCCGGCGCGCTTTCGCCCACCATGGCCGCTGCTGTGGGTGGTGCCGCCGGCCTGGGCCGATGCCGAGCCGCCCTGGGGCGAGCGGCTGGTGCTGGCCGATGTGCCCGCCGGCGGCGCTAGCGCGGCAGCAGCCGCTCCATGAAATCGGCGTTGCGGAACCACATCAGGGTGGGGGCCTCCGCCTCCGGCACCTCCTCCTGGGTGAGGATCAGGTGCTCGTCGCGGTCCCAGACGAGCCAGGTGAAGGCGTCCTCGATCCGCCGGTCCGGCTCGCCGAGAGCTTCGCGCAGGCGCTCGTGGTTGGCGTCGTGCTCGGCCGGGTCGAGGACGACGTTCACTGCGGCCAGGGCGTTGTCGCTGTCGAAGAACAGCGCCAGGTAGTCGGCGGCGTAATCGTCGGCGCGACTGACCGGGGCGAAGCAGACCCGCTCGCCGGTCTCCAGGCCGGTCTCGTCATCGGTGCACTCGAATTCCACCTTCTCCAGCCGGTCCTCCAGCTCCTCGCGCGGCGTCTCGGCGGTGAGTTCGGTCAGGCGCAGATCCGCCTCCTGGGCCGGGCGCAGATGCTCGCGGGCGAAGGCCAGTACGACCATGATGATGACGAACATCACCAGGGCGGAGATCAGCATGCGCATGGGTCGATGATCCTCCTCGCGGGTGTGGCGACGGCCGACAGCGGAGGCGCGGCCGAGAGAGCGCGCCAGCGCTGGCGGCTCAGGGTACCTGCCCCGTCATTGGCGGCGCCAGCTTTTGAGGTTACGTTACGTGGGTGTCTCGCCGTGACCCCGGGGAGGGGGCCGATGCTCGTCAGTGCCGTGACCGGTCTGGGCGCCGTGCTGCTGCTGATGACCGCCGTGTGGGCGTACAGCCTGCGAACCGGCGACGCCAGTCTGGTGGACCGTTTCTGGGGCGCCGGTTTCGTGCTCCTGGCGCTGCTCTACCAGGCGCTGGCCGGGTTCCCGGCCCACGGCTGGTGGATCGTCGCCCTGGTGGCGCTGTGGGGCGGGCGGCTCAGCCTTTATCTGACCTGGCGCAGCTGGGGAGCGGGCGAGGACGCCCGTTACGCCGCGCTGCGCCGATCCGGCGGGCCCGGCTGGGCCCGGCGCAGCCTGGTGACGGTGTTCGGCCTCCAGGCAGTGGTGCTGTGGCTGGCGGCGGCGCCGCTGCTCCACGCCATCGCCCGGGGCGATGCCGAGGCGTGGACGGCACCGCTGGGGCTGGTCGCCGCGGCGGTCTTCCTCGTCGGCTGGCTCTACGAGACGGTGGCCGACGCCCAGCTGGCCCGCTTCCGGGCCGATCCGCGCAACGCCCGCGCCGTCTGCGACCGCGGCCTGTGGCGCTACAGCCGCCACCCCAACTACTTCGGCGAGATCCTGGTGGCCTGGGGGCTGTGGGGGCTGGCCGCCGCCGCCGGCGGCTGGTGGACGGTCTTCGCCCCGCTGCTGATGACCGGGCTGCTGCTGCGGGTCTCCGGGGTGCCGCTGCTCGAGGCGCACCTGCGCGATACCCGGCGCGACTACGCCGACTACGCCGCCGCGCGCAATGCCATCGTCCCCGGCCCGCCGCGGCCGGCCGACCGGGGGTCCGGCCATGACTGAACGGCAGCGGATCGGCTGGCGCGAGTGGGTGGCGCTGCCGGAGCTGGATATCCACCGGCTCAAGGCCAAGGTGGACACTGGGGCGCGGACCTCGGCGCTGCACACCTTCGCCATCGAGCCCTTTGAGCGCGACGGGCGGACCTGGGTGCGCTTCGGTATCCACCCCCGTCAGCGCTCCTCCGAGCCGGAGCTCTGGTGCCAGGCCCCGGTGGCGGATCGCCGGGTGGTGGCCGACTCCGGCGGCCACCGGGAGTCGCGCTGGGTGATCGCGACCCTGCTCGAACTCGGTGGAATCCGCTGGCGGGCGGAACTCACCCTGACCGATCGGGACACCATGCGCTTTCGCATGCTGCTCGGCCGAACGGCCATGGCCGGCCGTTTCGTGGTCGACCCCGAAGCCTCCTACCTGACTGGGCGGGCCGCGCTCCGCCCCCGTGTCACCGCGACCCGATGAGGAGACGCTGAAACCGTATGAAGATCGCCGTGCTCTCGCGCAACTCGCGGCTTTACTCCACGCGCCGACTGGTGGAGGCGGCGCAGAGCCGCGGGCATCAGATCCGCGTGATCGATCCCCTGCGCTGCTACATGAACATCGCCACCAGCAACCCGGAGATCCACTACAAGGGGCAGAAGCTCGAGCCCTACGATGCGGTGATCCCGCGCATCGGGGCCTCGGTCACCTTCTACGGCACGGCGGTCCTGCGGCAGTTCGAGATGCTCGGCACCTATCCGCTCAACGAGTCCCAGGGCATCAGCCGCTCGCGGGACAAGCTGCGCTCCATGCAGCTGCTCTCCCGCGAGGGGGTGGGGATGCCGGCGACCGGGTTCGCCCACTCCCCGGACGATACCGACGACCTGATGCAGCTCGTCGGCGGCTCGCCGGTGGTGATCAAGCTCCTCGAGGGGACCCAGGGCATCGGTGTGGTGCTGGCCGAGACGCGCAAGGCCGCCTCCAGCGTCATACAGGCTCTGCGCGGGCTCAAGGCGCACTTCCTGGTCCAGGAGTTCATCGAGGAGGCCGGCGGCGCCGATATCCGCTGCCTGGTGGTTGGCGGCAAGGTGGTGGCCGCCATGAAGCGCCAGGGCAAAGAGGGCGAGTTCCGCTCCAACCTCCACCGCGGCGGCAGTGCCAGCCTGGTGCGCATCTCGCCCAAGGAGCGGGCCACGGCGGTGAAGGCCGCCAAGGTGCTGGGCCTGAACGTCTGCGGTGTGGATATACTGCGGGCCAACAGCGGTCCGGTGATCATGGAGGTCAACTCCTCGCCGGGTCTGGAGGGCATCGAGACCGCCACGGGCAAGGATGTCGCCGGAATGATCATCGAGTTTATCGAGCGCAACCGCAAGCCGGGCAAGACCGGGACCAAGGGCCGGAGGGGCTGATGGCCCGGCGGCGCTCCCCGTTCGTCATCAGCGAGCAGGCCGTGCCTCCGGGGGAGCGGCGCACGGTGCAGCTGGACGTGGCGCAGCTCTACACCCACACCCCGGTGGGCATGCCGGTGCATGTGGTCCACGGCCGCCGCGATGGCCCCACACTGTGCCTGAGTGCGGCCATCCACGGCGATGAGATCAACGGCATCGAGATCATCCGCCGGGTGCTGGCCCTGCCGCAGCTGCGCCGGATGCGCGGTACGCTGCTGGCGGTGCCCATCGTCAACGTCTTCGGCGTGCTGGCGCAGACCCGCTACCTGCCCGACCGGCGCGATCTCAACCGCTCCTTCCCCGGCAGCGCCGGCGGCTCGCTGGCCGCGCGGCTGGCCCATCTGTTCATGAGCCAGGTCCTCGAGCGGGCCTCCCACGCTATCGATCTGCACACCGGTACCGCGCACCGCACCAACCTGCCGCAGATCCGCGCCAACCTCGATGACCCGGGTACCCTCGATCTGGCCCGGGCCTTCTCGGCGCCGGTGATCATCAACTCGGACCTGCGCGACGGCTCGCTGCGCCACGCCGCCGACGAGCGCGGCATCCCGGTGCTCCTGTATGAGGCTGGCGAGGCGCTGCGCTTCGACGAGGACTGCATCCGCCTGGGCGTGCGCGGGATCACCGGGGCGATGCGCGAGCTGGGCATGCTCCCCCGAGTCAAGCGCAAGTATCCGCCGCGCCGTCCGGTGCAGGTGGAGAACACCCGCTGGGTGCGGGCCGAGAGCAGCGGTATCCTGCGCACCACGGTGCAGTTGGGCCAGCGGGTGCGCCGCGGCGAGCAGCTGGGGCTGATCTCCGACCCTTTCGGCGATGGCGAGACGCAGGCGCTGGCGGCCTTCGACGGCATCGTCATCGGCCGCACCAACCTGCCGCTGGTCCACGAAGGCGACGCGCTGTTCCACGTCGCGCGGGTGCGCCACCCGGACCGTGCCTCCGAGGTGGTCGAGGAACTGGCAGAGCTGGACGCCGAGGAGGATGAACCATCGTGAGGCGTGCAGGCATCAGGAGGGAGACCGGATTCGATGAGTGAAGCGAAGGGGACGGCGGCCGGGGGGCACCACGCTGGCGGCTTGCCCCTGTCCGAGGCGCGGCGGCGCATCCTCGACGAGGTCGCCCCGCTGATCGGGCAGGAGCGGGTCGCCCTGGGCAATGCCCTGGGGCGCGTGCTGGCGGAGAACATCCACGCCCCGCTGGATGTGCCCGGGGCCGACAATGCCGCCATGGACGGCTATGCGGTGCGCAGCGTCGATGTGCCCGGCGAGGGGGCGGTGCCCCTGCGCGAGGTGGGCTGCGTGCTGGCCGGGCAGGCGCGCCAGCAGCCGCTGGGCGCCGGTGAGTGCGTGCGCATCATGACCGGCGCGCCGGTGCCACCCGGCGCCGACGCCGTGGTCATGCAGGAGCAGGTCGAGCGCATGGAGGGGGCGGAGGTTGTCGTGCCCGGACCGGTCGCCGCCGGCACCAACATCCGCCGTGCCGGCGAGGACCTGGCCGCCGGCAGCGTGGCGCTCGGCGCCGGACGGCGCCTGCGACCGCAGGAGGTGGGGGTGCTCGGCTCCCTGGGCTGTGTCGAGGTGGCGGTCCACCGGCGTCCGGTGGTTGCCTTCCTCTCCACCGGCGATGAGCTCTGCGCCCCGGGCCAGACCCCGGGGCCGGGGCAGATCCACGACAGCAACCGCCACCTGATCGGCGCCGCGCTGCGCCGGCTCGGTGTCGAGGCCCTGGACGCCGGCGTCATCGGCGACGACGTGGGGGCGCTCAAGGCGGCCCTGAGCGAACTCGGCTGCTACGCCGATGCGGTGATCACCACCGGCGGGGTCTCGGTGGGCGAGGCGGATACGGTCAAGGATGCCGTCGACTGCGCCGGCGACGTGGCCTTCTGGCGGGTGGCCGTGCGGCCGGGGCGGCCCCTGGCCTTCGGCCGCGTCGGCCAGTCGGTCTTCTTCGGCCTGCCGGGCAATCCGGTCTCGGCGGCGGCCACGTTCTACCAGCTGGTCCAGCCGGCCCTGCGCCGGCTGATGGGCGAGGCCGGCACCTTGCAGCCGGTCCAGCTGCCGGTGATCGCCGCCGAGCGCCTGCGCAAGCGCCCCGGGCGCACCGAATTCCAGCGCGGCATCCTCGAGCCCGGCGCCGACGGTGCCGTGCAGGTGCGCTCCACCGGGGCCCAGGGTTCGGGGATGCTGACCTCGCTGGTCCACGCCGATTGCCTGATCGTCCTCGAGGCGGAGCGGGGCGACGTGGCGGCGGGGGAGACCGTGCAGGTACAGCCCCTTGAGGGGCTGCAGCGCTAGCCGGCCTTGGCGATGGCGCCGCCCGCTGCCGATGCCCGGATCACCGGCGTCGTCCTGGCTGGGGGCAGCGGCCGGCGCATGGGCGGCCGCGACAAGGGGCTGGTGCCGCTGGCCGGACGGCCGCTGGCCGCTCATGTGCTGACCCGACTGGCCCCGCAGGTGGCGGCCATGCGCATCAACGCCAACCGCCACGCGGCGCGCTACCGGGCCCTGGGGGTACCGGTGGACGGCGACCGCCCCCCGGGCGGGCTGGGGCCGCTGGCGGGTATGGCCAGCGCCCTGGCCTGCGCGCGGACGGAGCGCGTGCTGGTGGTCCCCTGCGATGCACCGTTGTTGCCCCATGATCTGGCGGCGCGGCTCACCGATGCCCTGGAGGCCGCCGACGCCGAGCTGGCGGTGGCCCGGCTGGAGGGTCGGTTGCAGCCAGTCTTCGCGCTGCTCAAGCGCCGCCTGTGCGCCGATCTCGACGCCGCCCTGGCCGCCGGCGAGCGCCGCGTCCACGGCTGGCTGGCGCGCCACCGGGTGGCCGCGGCGGACTTCGACGATCAGGCGGCGGCACTGGTCAACATCAACACCCCGGAGGCGCTGGCGCGGGTGGCGCAGCGCCTGGACGCGGCGGCGGAGTGACCGGGCCGGCGGGCTGCGGCGCGGCGCCGCAGCGTGTACCATCGTCGGCTTCCAGCGATGCGGGATGGCTCTATGGTGAACGAATCCGACGCCTCCGGGCCGGCGCTCCGGGCCGAGGGGCTGCTCAAGCGCTACGGCGGGACGACGGTGGTCGATGGCATCGATCTGCATGTCCCCCGCGGCGAGTGCTTCGGGCTGCTCGGACCTAACGGCGCCGGCAAGACCACCACGCTGCGCATGATCCTCGGCGTCACGCCGCCGGATGGCGGCACCCTGGAGGTCCTCGGCGAGCCGGTGCCGGCGCGCGCCCGGGCGATGCGCGCGCGCATGGGGGTGGTGCCGCAGATCGACAACCTCGATCCGGACTTCACCGTCCGCGAGAACCTCTTCACCTACGCCAGCTACCACGGCCTCGGCCGCGAGGCCGCGCGGCCCCGGGTGGACGAGCTGCTCGCCTTCGCCGCCCTGGAGGGCAAGGCGGATGCGCCCATCGCCTCACTCAGCGGCGGCATGAAACGCCGCCTGACCCTGGCCCGGGCGCTGGTCAACGACCCGGATCTGGTGGTCCTCGATGAGCCTTCCACCGGGCTCGACCCCCAGGCGCGGCAGAACATCTGGCAGAAGCTGCGGGCGCTGCAGAAGCAGGGACGGACCCTGGTGATCACCACCCACTACATGGAGGAGGCCGAGCGCCTCTGTGACCGGCTGGCGATCATGGACCACGGCCGGATCATCGACTGCGACAGCCCGGCGGCGCTGGCGCGCAGCCACCTGGAGCGCTACGTGGTGGAGCTGCGCGGCGACGAGGCGCGGGCCTGGCTCGGTCGGGCGGGGCTTTCCGGTGCGGCGCGGGTGCGTGAGGTGGGCGAGACGGTGCTGCTCTACGCCGACGACCCGGCACCGGTGGCCGGCGCCCTGCACGAGCAGGGGCTGACCTACCTGCAGCGCCCGACCAACCTCGAGGACGTCTTCCTGCACCTGACCGGCCACGAGCTGAGGGAGTGACCATGAGCGAACGCGTGGAGATCGCCTCGGAGGAGGCGGATCCGCCCTCCGAGCGCGACCGCTGGCTGCCGCGCCCGAGCGTGCGCTTCATCCCGGTCTGGCGCCGCAATTTCCGCGTCTGGCGCCGACTGATCTGGCCGTCGCTGCTGGGCCACTTCGGCGAGCCGGTGCTCTACCTGCTGGCCTTCGGCTACGGGCTCGGGGCGCTGATCGGCGATCTCGACTCCGGGATGCCGTACATCGTCTTCATCGCCTCGGGCATCGTCTGCTCCAGCGCCATGTTCACCTCCAGCTTCGAGGCGCTGTACTCCGCCTACACGCGCATGGAGACCCAGCAGACCTGGGCGGCGATGCTCGGTGCGCCGCTGTCGGTGGACGACATCGTCCTCGGCGAGGCGGTGTGGGCGGCGAGCAAGTCGCTACTCAGCGCCGGGGCCATCGGCATCGTCGCCGTGGCCCTGGGCATCCTCAGTCTGCCGGGCATGCTGTTGGCGCTGCCGGTGGTCTTCCTCGCCGCCCTGGCCTTCGCCAGCATGGCGCTGATCATCACCGCGCTGTCGCCGAGCTACGACTTCTTCCTCTACTACTTCACGCTGGTCCTGACGCCGATGCTGCTCCTCTCCGGGGTCTTTTTCCCCATCGAGCAGCTGCCGGCGCTGGTCGCCGGGCTGGCCTACCTGCTGCCGCTGGCGCACATGGTCGAGGTGGTCCGGCCGCTGGCGGTGGGCGAGGGCCTGGCCCCGGGCGCGCTGCTCCACCTGGTGGTGCCGCTGGGCTACATCGCGGCCGCCTTCACGGTGGCCTCGTACCTCTTCCGCCGCCGCCTGATCCGCTGAACCGGCCGGGCGGCCGCCGCCGGCTCAGCCCGGCGGCGGCTCGCCGCCGGGCGGTGGCCCCACCAGCCGCTGCGCCTCGGCCAGGGCCTGGCGGACCCGCCGCAGGTCCCCGCCGGCGATGGCCTCCTCGGCCTCGGCCAGGCTGCGGGCCACGGCGGCCAGGTCGCACTGGTCGCCGGCCCGACGGGGCGGGCGCACCGCGCCGCCCGCCGGGCGGCGTGGGCGGAGCTGGGGGATCCGCCGGCCCAGGCGCTGCAGGAGGATGCGGGCGCGGGCCTCGTCGGGGTGGTCGCCGGCGAGCTCGGCGACACTGCGGCTGAGCGCCTCCAAGCGCTGCCCGGCGGCGCGGGCCGGATCCTCCTGACCCTCGATTTCGGTGAGCAGCTGCTCCAGCTGCAGGCGGGTGCGGGTGGCGTCGCCGCCGTGGTTGCGCGGCTGCTGCATCAGGGCGGCCTGGGTGGCCTGGCGGAAGCGTTCGCTGAGTGCCGGCGGCCGTGGCTCGTCCAGTTCCCGCCAGCGGGCCATCAGTGCCCGGCGGCGGGTGTGGTAGCCGGGCCACCAGCCGCCCTCGGCGAGGCCGGTCATGGCGTTGGCCAGCGAGGCGGCGGCGCCCGTGGCCGGTGCCGGATCGTCCTGGTCGGCGGCGGGGGCCGCGTCGGTCTCTGTGGTGGCGGTGTGCCCCTCGGTGGTGGGCGGTGCCGGCGGGTTCAGGCGCCGCTCGGCGGCCTCGGCCACCTCCGGGGCCAGACTGCGCGCGCGTTCGGTCAGGTCGCGCAGGATTTTGGGGTCGGAGAGCTGCTCGACGGCGTGCAGCCGGGTCTCGGGGTCGTCGTCGTGGAGGGCCACCTCCCGGAGCACCGGCGCCTGGTCCAGGTGGGCGAGGGCGGCGCGGCGCACCGCCGGGGTGCGGCCCTGCTGGGCGATGTGTGCGGCCACCGTGGGGTCGTCGCAGTGGCGCAGCTCGGCGGTTACCGCTTCCGGGGCGGCGTCGCCTACCAGCCGCTGGCGGTAGCGGACCGTGGCGGCCGTGCGCACGCTGGCGTCGGGGTCGTCGCGCCGCAGCCGGCGCAGGGTGGCCAGGTCGCTGCAGCGCTTGGCGGCGGCCTCACGCACCGGCGGGGCCGGGTCGTCGATCAGGGCGGCCAGGGCCTCGGCGGTCTCCGGCTGGTTGGGATCGAGGTCCATAGCGGCGCGACGACGGGTGGCCGGGTCCGGGTGACGCCAGCGCGGGCCGAAGAGTCCGGAGAGCGTTCGCCAGTGGGCCATGAAGCGGTTGCCGGGGCGTGAGTGAGACTCTGATTCTAGCACCCGGGGCGGGTGGGATCGGAGCCACAAAAAACCCCCGATACCCGCAGGCGGGTACCGGGGGCGGTTGCGGGCGCCCGCAGGCGCCGGTTCTAGACCTGCTGGCTGAGCTTGATCAGGCGGCGCTCGTGGCGCAGCCCGATGAGCAGGCTCAGGCAGATGAGCAGCAGGATCACGGTGAACGGCAGTCCGGCCGAAACGGCCCCTGCCTGCAGGGCGCTGAGCGCGGCGTCACCGCCGACGAACAGCAGCACACCGGCGATCAGGCCCTCGAGCACCACCCAGTAGACGCGCTGGGCGTCCGGGGCGTCGGTCTTGCCGCCGGCGGTGATGCTGTCGATGACCAGCGAACCGGAGTCCGACGAGGTCACGAAGAAGACCAGCACCAGGAAGACCGCCACCGAGGCGGTGAGCAGGGTCCAGGGCAGCTGCTCGAGCATGTGGAACAGGGCCATGGACTCGTCGGCGCCGATGCCGTCGGCCAGCGCGCCGATGCCCTCGATGGCCTGCTGCAGGCCCACACCGCCGAAGGCGCTCATCCAGAAGACGGTCACCACCGTGGGCACGATCAGCACCGCGGTCATGAACTCGCGCACGGTGCGCCCGCGGGAGACCCGGGCGATGAACATGCCGACGAACGGCGACCAGCTGATCCACCACGCCCAGTAGAACGCCGTCCAGCCGTGGAGGAAGGTCTCGTCCTCGCGGCCGACCGGGTTGGAGAGGGCGAAGAAGTCGCCGGCGTAGGCGGCGGTGGTGTGCCAGAGCTGGGTGACGAAGGCGATGGCGCCACCGGCGATGATCACGAAGAGCATCAGCAGCCCGGCCAGGCTGATGTTCAGGTTGCTGAGCAGCTTGATGCCGCCGTCGATGCCGCGCAGCACCGAGATCAGCGCCGCCACCGTAACGCCGATGATGATGGCGACCTGGGTGGCCAGGGTATCGGGGACGGCCTCGAAGACGTAGCTCAGGCCGCTGGCCGCCTGCTGGGCGCCGAAGCCCAGGGAGGTGGCCAGGCCGAAGATGGTGGCCAGCACCGCCACAGTGTCGATGATGTGGCCCAGCGGCCCCCACACCCGCTCACCGAGCAGGGGGTAGAAGACCGAGCGCACGGTCAGCGGTAACCCCTTGTTGTAGGTGAAGAACGCCAGGGCCAGGGCCATGACACCGTAGATGGCCCACGGGTGCAGGCCCCAATGGTACATGGTGGCACCCATGGCCGCCTTCGCCGCCTCATCGGTACCGCCCTCGATGTTGAACGGCGAGCCGAACCACTCGGTGTAGTAGCCCACCGGCTCGGCCACCGCCCAGAACATCAGGCCGATGCCCATGCCGGCGGCAAAGAGCATGGCGAACCAGGACAGTCGCGAGAAATCCGGCTTGGCGTCCTGTCCGCCGATGCGGATGCTGCCCAGCGGCAGGATGATCAGCAGCAGGCAGAAGAGGACGAAGATGTTGCCGGCGGTGAGGAAGAACCAGTCGAAGTTGCTGGTGGCCCAGCCGCGGACGCCCTCCAGGGCCTCCTGGGCGGGGGCGGTGAAGATCAGGGTGCCGATGAGGAAGACGAAGATGAGCGCGGAGCTGACGATGAAGACCGGGTTGTGCAGATCCAGAGCCAGCCCGATGGGCCGGATCTCCGGGGTGATGTTCTGCTCGCCGATCTCGTGCTCGGTCTCGTACGCCTGTTCGAGCTCCTCAATCTCCTTCTTCACCTCTTTGGGGTTGGTATTCTCGGGATCGGTCACGGGTGAAGCTCCCTGTGGCTGACGGGACCCGCACGGCGGGATGTCGCAGTGCGGGGTACGGCAAAAGCCTCGCAAAGGCTCCCCGGAGAGTCAATTCAGACCGCGGGGGATCTTGGGGGAGCCAAAGCAGTAGCCCACAAACAGCAAGGGCGCGACCGAGGCCGCGCCCTTGCAGGTGGCTACATGCTTCTTAGACCCGGATGGGTTTAGAAGTAGTAGTCCATGGTCAGGTAGACCGCCTGGGTGGAATCGCGGTCGCCGGCGTCGCCATCGCCGGTGATGCCGTCGTCTTCACCGGTGATGTTATCCAGCTGCAGCTCGGCGTAGATCCAGCCCGGGCCGTAGTTGTAGCGGGTACCCAGGACCAGGTCGTAGGTGTCGTCCAGGTTGTCAAAATCGCTGTCCGGGGAACGGCCGGTGAGGTCGCCGTAGTGGTACCAATCACCCGCGTTGAACCCGGCGCTGAGCATCATGACTTGGCCGGAGCCCTGAGTCTCAAACCACTCGTCGTCATCGATGCCTGCGTTGTCGAGGCCACTATAGAACTCGTCAATATCCCCTTGGTCGTAATGGACCAGTTGGCCGGCGAGGTCCCAGGCGCCGACGGTGCCCTCGGTGTAGAGGCCCGCGGCCCAGTGGGTCTCGATCTCTTCGGCTGCCGTAATCTCGTTCCCGCTGTCGTCTTCGATGTTTTGGTTGGCCAGCTGACCGGCCTGGAGGGAGGCGCCGTAGCGGAAATCGCCCTGGGTGAAGCCAAGATCAGCAACCAGGGTGTTGATCTTGTGATAGGTGTCGTTGCTGCCCCAATGGCCCAGGGTGCCGTCGTCCAGCGAGGTGGTGTCGGTGCCCCAGTTCTGGCTCTTGATGTACATGAAGCTCATGTCCATCGGGTTGTTCACCGGGTCGAAGTCGAAGCGGATGCCCGGGTTGTACTGGTCACCGAAGCCGGAGGCCAGGCGCTCGCCGGGCCAGAAGTTGAAGCGGCTGTAGGTGAACGGGACCTCGGTCTTGCCGACGGTCATCGTCCACTCCTCGCCGTAATGGCGGCCGATGGCCAGCTCCTTGATGCCGATGACGTTGCGGTCTGCCGCCTGGTCAGCGTCCTCCCCGGCGCCGGAGACCTGGAAGCTGCCGGCGCCGAGGCGGACCTCACCGTCGAAGAACCAGTCACCGTGCTGATGATTGGCGTAGATGTTGAACGACTCGAAGTCGAGATCGCCGTAGCGATCCTCGCTAGCATCGCTGTCCACATCGTAGTTGTAGTTGAACCACGCCCCGAAGCCGACGACGTCGTCCAACGCCAGCGCCGAGGACATCGGCGTGGCCAGGGCCACGGCCGCACCGGAGAGGACCAGGCTCTTGGTCTTGTTGTTCATGGGTGCTCCCTCTTTTTGGCTCTCTATTGAATCGTGGTGCCCGAATACTTTCGCCGAAACGGCGGGGGCCCGGCAAGGGCCGGGCCCCGCGTCAGGCCGAGCGGATCAGTCGCGGGCGCAACGGATCCATTCGTCGACCAGATCGGCCTCCTCGTCGAGGAACTGCTCGACGGCCGCCTCGGTGCCTTCCTCGCGGCCGAGGAACATGTACTCGTTGAGCAGATCGATGTCGATGTTGATGCAGCTGGCGAACTCCGCCACCTCGGGGTGGTCCTCGGGGAAGCCCTCACGCGACATGGCGTTGATGTGCTCCGCGCCGCCGAGGCTGCCCTCCGGATCCTCCAGGTAGGCGAGGTTCCAGGCGCCGAACTTCCAGTGCGGGCTCCAGCCGGTGACCACGATGGCCTCGTCACGGCGGGCCGAACGGGCCAGCGAGGCGGTCATGGCGGAGTCGGAGGCCTCGACCAGGTTGTAGTCCAAGTCGTAGTCCTCGATCACGTCATGGGAGAGGCGGGTGAGACCGGCGCCCGGGTCGATGCCCTGGATCTGCCCGTCGAGGCGATCCTGCCACTCCGGATCCTTGAGGTCCTCGATGGAGGTCAGGCCCTCGTCGTAGAGGTACTGCGGGACGATCCAGCCCAGGGCGGCGTCGTCGTAGAGGACGCCCAGGTCGACGATGTCGTCGCCGAACTCCTCGATGTAGTCCTCGTGGGTGATCGGCTGCCAGGACATGAGCATCAGGTCGATGTCGCCCTGGGCGAGGCCGGTGTACTGCGGCGCGATGTCGGTCTGCACCAGCTCAACGTCGGTGTTGAACTCGCTGGTGATGACATCCTCGGCCATCCGCGTGATGAACTCGGCGTCGGCCCAGGCCGTCCAGCCGATGCGGATCTCGTCGGCGTTGGCCGCGGAGGCCATGCCGGCGGTGATGGCGGCGGTGGCCGCCGCGGTGGTCAGCTTGCGTCGCATGGTACCACTCCTCTGCTGCTTTCCCTCAGTCCGCCCCGCACCGGCCCCGGAGGGCCGGCCACGGGGCCGGGTTCATGTTCAGCCTTGGGCGGCCGGGCCCTGCTGGCGGTTGCCGAAGAACCAGCGCAGCAGCGCCCCGTAATCGCGCCCCTGGCCGTGCCGGCGCTCGCCGAAGCTCTGCGAGATGCGATCCAGCAGGATGGCCAGGAAGACCACGGCGAGGCCGCCCTCGAAGCCGAGCCCCACCTGCAGGCGCTGGATGCCGGTGAGCACCGTGCCACCCAAGCCACCGGCGCCGATCATGGAGGCGATGACCACCATGGACAAGGCCAGCATGATCGTCTGGTTGATGCCCTGCATGATCGACGGCATGGCCAGCGGCAGCTGGATCTTGACCAGCAGCTGTCGCGGTGTGCAGCCGAAGGCCTGGCCGGCCTCCACGTGCTCCTGGCTGACCTGGCGGATGCCGAGGTTGGTCAGGCGCACCGCCGGCGGCATGGCGAAGATCAGCGTGGCGATGGCCCCCGGCACGGTGCCCAGACCGAAGAAGATCGCCGCCGGGATCAGGTAGACGAAGGGCGGCATGGTCTGCATCAGGTCCAGGATGGGGCGGACCACCATCTCCACCCGGTCGCTGCGCGACATGGCCACACCGATGGGCAGGCCGATGATCAGCGCGGCAATGGAGGAGGCCACCACCAGCGACAGGGTGCGGATGGTCTCGGGCCAGAGCTCCATACTGAAGATCAGCGCCAGGGCGATGACGGCAAAGATGCCGAAGCGCCAGCCCACGCGCCAGAAGCTGACCAGGATCACCAACAGCGCCAGCACCCAGGGTGGCGGGTACCAGAGCAGCGCCTGGATGGCTTCGGAGAACAGCCCCATGCCGAACAGCGCCACGGCCACGCCGAGGGCGATCAGGCCGGCCTTGCGGCCCCACGTCCGCCAGGCGCCGACCACCAGGAAGAAGGCGGCGACCCAAAGCGGGTAGAGCAGGAGGAACTCGGTGGCGTCGACCAGGGCGCGGATGGCCCCCTCGATGCCGTCGAGCAGGGGCTCGAGGTTGTCGCTGATCCAGTCGACACCGTTTTCGATCCAGTCGCCGATGGTGATCCGGTCCAGCACGTTGTCGCTGAACCACTCGGCGGCCTGGTCGATCGGGCCGATGGTTTCGTGTTCCTCGATATCCGGTTGATCTTGCATGTCTGTCCCTTACGCCTGTTGGGTGCGATCAAGGGTGAGCAGCAGCTGGCTGCGCGAGAGGGTGCCGACGTAGTGCCCGTCGTCATCCACCACCACCAGCGGGTACTCGCTCTCGGCCGACGGCCCGAGCACGTCGGAGATCGCCGTGTCGGCCGCGATGGTCTGCACGCCACTGAGAAAGGCGTCGCCGTATTCGGTGCTGCCGCCGCTGCGGATGGCGTCGGTGAGGCTGTCGACGGAGACCAGCCCCTGGAAGCGGCGGTTGCGGTCGATGACCACGCCGATGTCGCTGGCGTAGTGCTTGAGCCGCTCGAGCGCGGCGCGCACGTCCACGCCGGGGCGCTGGATCACGGTGACCCGGCGGCGCTCGGCGATGTCGCCGGCGTTGTAGACCTGGCTGACGTCCACGCCGTAGAAGAAGGAGCGCACGTACTCGTTGGCCGGGTTGGAGACGATCTCCTCCGGCGTGCCGATCTGGACCACCTGACCGCCCTCCATGATGGCGATGCGGTCGCCGATGCGCATGGCCTCGTCCAGATCGTGGGAGATGAAGATGACCGTGCGGCTCTGCTCCTGCTGCAGACGGATCAGCTCATCCTGCATCTCGGTTCGGATCAGCGGGTCGAGGGCCGAGAAGGCCTCGTCCATGAGCAGGATGGAGGGGTCGGTGGCCAGGGCGCGGGCAAGGCCGACGCGCTGCTTCATGCCGCCGGAGAGTTCGTCGGGGTAGCTGTCGGCGTTGGCCGCCAGGCCGACGGCCTCGAGGGCCTGCAGGGCCTTCTCGCGTCGCTCCGCGGTGCCGTGCCCGGAGACGTCCAGGCCGAAGGCGGCATTCTCGGCGACGGTCTTGTGCGGGAGCAGGGCGAAGGACTGGAACACCATGGACATGTCGCGTCGGCGCATGTTGATGAGCTCCTGCTGGCTCATCGCCATGATGTCGTGGCCATCGACATAGATGTGGCCGTAGGTCGGGTCGATCAGGCGGTTGAACATCCGCACCATGGTCGACTTGCCGGAGCCCGACAGCCCCATGATGACGAAGACTTCACCCTCGTGGATGGTGAAGCTCGCTTCGCGCACGCCGACGGTGTTGCCGGTGCGCTGGAAGATGTCGTCCTTGTTGTAGCCCTGTTTGAGCAGCTCCATGGCCCGCTCGGGTTTCGGGCCGAAAATCTTGTAGAGGTCTTCTACGACGAGTTTTTCAGTCATGCTGATCCGTCGGTTTGAATGGAGCGTGGTGCAATCAATGCTAGGGGTGCGCGTGCCGCGGCCACTGGGGGATCAGTAGCTTGAACAAGGCCCGGGCCGGGCGACGGCTGGTGTGAAGCGAGCGCGTGTGCGCTGCCTTTTTGCTTGGTCATGCTTTTCAACTAGAACATGCCCAATGCACCCGTTGCAAGATCAGCATGTTAAAAAGCCCTCTTTCGGGTCCGGGAGCGGGGGGCGGCCGCGGCGCGGCGTTTGCGTCCACCCGCCGTATGCCTTATGCTTTCGCGTTCCAATCGTCACGGCGATTGGCGACTCAGGAGAGGTGTCCGAGCGGTCGAAGGAGCGCGCCTGGAAAGCGCGTGTACCGAAAGGTACCGAGGGTTCGAATCCCTCCCTCTCCGCCAGGCGATGGTGGCTGCACCGGTCCCCCCGCGACGAGTCGCTGTGAACCCCGTCAGGCCCGGAAGGGAGCAGCGGCAGCAGCGATCCTCGGGCGCCGGGGTGTGGCTGGTGTGGCTGCCTCCACCCAACCGGAGCCGCCGTCGGCATGACCTACCAAGCCCTTGCGCGCAAGTGGCGGCCACGCCGCTTCGAAGAGGTGGCCGGCCAGGAGCACGTCCTGCGCGCGCTGGCCAACGCCCTGGCCGATGGCCGTCTCCACCACGCCTACCTGTTCAGCGGCACCCGCGGGGTCGGCAAGACCACCGTGGCGCGCATCCTCGCCAAGTGCCTGAACTGCGAGCAGGGCATCACCGCCGAGCCCTGCGGCACCTGTGACAGCTGCCGCGAGCTGGACGCCGGGCGCTTCGTCGACCTGATCGAAGTCGACGCCGCCTCGCGGACCAAGGTCGAAGATACCCGCGAGCTTCTGGACAACGTCCAGTACGCGCCCACCCGCGGGCGGTTCAAGATCTACCTCATCGACGAGGTCCACATGCTCTCCAGCCACAGCTTCAACGCGCTGTTGAAGACGCTGGAGGAGCCCCCGGACCACGTGAAGTTCCTGCTGGCCACCACGGATCCGCAGAAGCTGCCGGTCACCGTCCTTTCGCGCTGCCTGCAGTTCCACCTGCGCCGTCTCTCCAGCACCCTGATCCGCGATCGGCTGCTGGGGCTGGCTGAGGAAGAGGGCGTGACGGTGGAGTCCGGCGCCGCCGCTCGCCTGGCCCGCGCCGCCGACGGCAGCCTGCGCGACGCCCTGAGCCTGCTCGACCAGGCGCTGGCCTTCGGCGAAGGGGCGGCCCGGGACGACGAGGTCGCGGCGATGCTCGGCGCCATCGAACGCGACCACGTGCTGGCGGTGCTCACCGCCCTGGCCGATGACGATGGCGCGGCGCTGATCGGTGCTGCCCGGCAGATGGCCGAGGCGGCGGCGGACTTCGACGAGGCCCTGGCCGAGCTGGTGGCCACGGTGCACAGCCTGGCCCTGGCGCAGCAGGTGCCCTCGGCCATCGGCGAGGACGAGCCCGAACGCGATCGGCTGCTGGCGCTGGCCGAGCGCATCGATGCCGAGGATCTGCAGCTCTACTACCAGATCGGCGTCAATGCCCGCCGCGATCTGCCCTACGCACCGGACCCGGCCACCGGCTTCGAGATGGCCCTGCTGCGCATGCACGCCTTCCGCCCCGCCGAGACGGCGCCGCGGATCAGCGCACCAGCGGGCAGTGGTGGGGCGGCGGCCGGCGGTGGGGCCGGCCCGTCTGTGGCGAACGCGCCGCCCTCGGGAGCGGGGTCGGGTGCGGCCGCGCCCCGGGATGGGGCTCCGGCGTCGGCGCCGCCCCCGGCTGAAGGCGCGGAGGCGGGTCCGCAGCCGGCCAGCGACGACGAGGAGGGCGCGGCGCGCTGGACGCGGATCGTCGGCGAGCTCGACGGGCCGCTGCGCATGCTTGCCGGACAGTGCGAGTGGGTCGGCCGCGAGGGGGAGCGTGTTATCCTGCGGCTGGACGAAAGCCACGAATACCTGAACAATGCCGAGCGGCGCGAGCGGCTGCAGACGGCGCTGGGGCGGGTCTTCGGCGAGGCGATCACCCTGCGCATCGACATCGGCCCGACCCGGTGGACGCCGGCGATGGCCGAACGGCAGCAGGCCCGCGAGCGCCAGGCCGACGCGGAGCGGGCCCTGGCCGCGGACCCCGGGCTGCAGGGGCTGTGCGAGGCCTTCGACGGCCAGCTCCACGGCGTGCGGCCGGCCGATGGCGAGAGCAATCATCCGTAAAGACGAGCATCGAGGTAGAAGGCGATGAAGGGCGGACTCGGCAATATCATGAAGCAGGCCCAGCAGTTGCAGGAGGACATGCAGAAGGCCCAGGAGGAGATCGCTGCCATGGAGGTCAGCGGCGAGGCCGGGGCGGGCATGGTTAAGGTGACCATGACCGGGCGCAACGAGGTGCGCAAGGTCGAGATCGACCCCTCGCTGTTCGAGGACGACCGGGAGATGGTCGAGGACCTGGTGGCGGCGGCGGTCAACGACGCCGTGCAGAAGGTCCAGCGCGAGAGCCAGGAGCGCATGTCCGGCATGGCCGAGGGCATGGGCCTGCCCCCGGGGATGAAGCTGCCGTTCTGATCGGCAGCCGATGAGCGTCTACTCGCCGCGGCTGCGCGAGCTGGTCGAGGGGCTGCGCCGTCTGCCCGGAGTGGGCGCCAAGACGGCGCAGCGCATGGCGCTGCATCTGCTCCAGCGCGACCGTGACGGTGCCCGGCAGCTTGCCGCTGCGCTGCAGGGGGCGGTGGAGGGCGTTGGCCACTGCCCCGATTGCGGGCTGCTGACCGAGGAAGAGCGCTGCGGGCTCTGTGCCAGCCCGCAGCGCCGTCGTACGCTGCTGTGCGTGGTCGAGAGCAGCGCCGACGTCTTTGCCCTCGAGCAGGCCACGGATTTCCAGGGGCTCTACTTCGTCCTCGGTGGGGCGCTGTCGCCGCTCGACGGCATCGGCCCGGAAGAGCTCGGGCTGGATCGGCTGCAGCAGCGGCTGGATGCCGGCGAGGTCGAAGAGATCATCCTCGCCACCAATCCCACCATCGAGGGCGAGGCCACCGCCCACTACGTCCAGAGCCTGGCCGCCGAGCGCGGGGTGCGCACCACGCGCATCGCCCACGGGGTGCCCATGGGCGGCGCGCTGGAGCAGGTGGACCAGGGGACCCTCTCTCACGCTTTCATGGGGCGGCGGGATTACGAGGGCTGAGCATCGGCCGGAAAAGGAGGCACCGATGACCGACTGTATCTTCTGCAAGATCGTCGCCGGGGAACTCCCCGCGGATATCGTCCACAGCGGCGAGCAGGTGATCGCCTTTCGGGATCTCCATCCCCAGGCGCCGACCCACATCCTGATCATCCCGCGGCGCCACGTGCCGACGCTGCACGATCTGACCGCCGACGACGGCGAACTGCTCAACGAGATGTTCACCGCCGCCCGCACCCTGGCCGAGCAGGAGGGCCTCAGCGAGCGCGGCTACCGCACCGTCTTCAACTGCAAGGACGAGGGCGGGCAGGAGATCCACCACCTGCACCTGCACCTGCTCGGTGGCCGGCAGATGACCTGGCCGCCGGGCTGAGCGCCGCGGCCGCCGCCGCGGGTCGTGGGCTACAGCTCGCCGAGGCGCTGGCCGCCGAGGGCGCAGAGCCGCCGAAACGCCTGGAAGCTCGGCTCGTCGAGGGCGTTGTCGATGCGGTGGCGGTCGGCGTAGACCATCCCCTGCGGGCGGCCGTTGGCGAACACCGCGGCGAGGAAGGCCGAACGGCCGTCGGCGAGGGCGTGCAGGGGCTGCGGCACGCGGTGCCGGATCCGCTCGTAGCGCTGCGGCGTCAGCCACACCGCCGAGGGCTTCGCCATCAGCTCCTGCAGGAGCGAGGGGCGGGCGAGGTCCACCCGAAAGCGGTGGAAGTTCGGGTCGCCGGCGGCGCCGAGGACGTACTGTCCGGCCAGGGTCTCGCCGTCCGGGAGCATCTGGGCGTAGAGCACGCGGCTCAGCCCCAGGCCGTCGTAGAGCCCGGTGAGGACCAGGTTGAGGATGCAGTCGCGGGGCGAGACGCGGCCCTGGCGGCGGCGCATCTGCGCCTCGGAGCGCGCGTAGTCGCGGTTCTCCAGTTCATGGCGCACCCGTTGGAAGACCTCGCGACGCGGCGCCAGGCAGACGCCGCCCTTGGCGGTGCCGTCGGAGAGGTAGGGGTTGTCGGAGGTCTCGCTGATCGGCGCGCGAGCCGGTTGTTCCGGCTCGTCCTCGTCCGTCTCGCCCAGCAGCGGGGCGAAGGTCACCGGTTTCCAGGGCAGCAGCTCGGCGGCCTCGGCGGCGCCGGCGGAGATCTCCGCCCGGGTGGCCTCGTCGTCGAGTTCGAGTAGCTCGGCGAGGGCGTCGAGCAGCGGCGGCATCTCCGGGTGGTGCCAGCCCTGGCGGGCCAGGGCGGACAGCCGGGTGGCCAGGCCCACCGCCCAGCTGCGCGGCGAGCGCGTGTCGGCGGCCAGCGCCTCGCTGGATTCGGCCACCAGGGCGGGCAGCTGCCACTGCTGGGCCAGGGCCAGGTTGAGTTCGCCCAGGGAGAAGCCCAGGGCGACGTACTCCGCCTCGGAGGCGTAGGCGGGCTCCGGGGCCATCTCGTGGATGGTGCGCATCACCCGGCCCTCGTCGTGGCTCCACATGACCAGCTCGGCGCTGTGGCGCAGCATCGCGGCGGTGTAGACCTCGTTGGGCAGCAGATCGGCGAGCTGCCACGCCCAGCGCCGGGCCTGGCAGGCGGCGTGGATGGCCCGCTCGCAGGTGAACAGGTAACCGCGGTAGTTGACCCGGGTCAGGGCCGATTCGGCGCGGGGTAGCCCGTCGGCCACAGCGCGGACGTTGCGCACCCCGCGCAGGAGCACGGCCTCTTCCATGCTGTGCACGCCGGAGTCCAGGTGGCGCGAGGCGTGGGTATTGACGTCGCGGATCAGCCCGAGGACCAGGGCCGGGTCCACGTAGATCTGCGCGGCCAGATCGCGCGGCGGCAGCTCATAGTCCAGCGTGTGCCGGGGCAGGCGCGGCAGCCGCGGCTCGCCGATGGCCGCAACCCAGTCCTCCAGACGCCGCTGCGGGGATTCGGGATCCTTGTTCATGGCGTCATTGTAGGGCCCCTGAACGGCTCCGGGAATGGAAAGGGCGCTGCCCCGACAGGGTTGATCGGTTAGACTGGCGGCCACGGATCCTCCAGCCAGCAGCCACAGGGGGGCAGGCAGGCACACATGCTGGTTATCATTGGCGCTGCCATCGCATTCTTCTCGGTGATCGTCGGCTACGCCGCCCACGGCGGCCCGCTGGCCATCCTCTGGCAGCCGTACGAGTTCCTGATTATCTTCGGCGCGGCCATCGGCGGCTTCCTGATCGCCAATCCGCTGAAGGTCATCAAGCGGGTGTTGAGCACCATCCCCAAGATCCCCGGCGGAGCGCCCTACGGGCGCGAGCACTACATGGATCTGCTCGCGCTGCTCTACGAGATCTTCCAGCGCGCCCAGCGCGACGGGCTGCTCTCCATCGAGGACGATGTGGACAACCCCCACGAGAGCGAGTTGTTCAAGTCCTACCCGCGCATCCTCAACGACCACGTGGCCCTGGAGTTCCTCTGCGACTACCTCCGTCTCATGGTGGGGGGCAACATGAACCCCTTCGAGATGGAGAACCTCATGGACGTGGAGATCGAGTCCCACCACAAGGAGGCGTCGCACCCGGCGGCCGCGGTGAACAAGGTGGCCGACGCCATGCCCGGGTTCGGCATCATCGCCGCGCTGCTCGGCGTGGTCATCGCCCTCGGTTCTTTGGACGAGGACGTGATGACCATCGGCGGGTTGGTGGCCTCGGCGCTGGTCGGCACCTTCACCGGCATCTTCGCCGGTTACGCCTTCGTCGGCCCGCTGGGCCAGGCCATGGAGCACCGGGCGCAGGAGCAGACCAAGTTCCTGGAGACCATCAAGCTGACCCTTTTGGCCGTGCTCAACGGCTACAAGCCGGTGGTGGCGGTGGAGTTCGGCCGCAAGGCGATGTTCGAGGCGGAGCGACCGACCTTCTTCGAGCTCGAGGAGCACGTGAAGATGCAGGCCGCCCGCAGTCAGGACGCTTAAGGGCAGCCCCGGGGCATGGTCGAGGAGAACAAGACCCGCCCGGTCGTCATCAAGAAGGTGGCGAAGCACGGCGAGGAGCACCACGGCGGCTCGTGGAAGATCGCCTTCGCCGACTTCATGACGGCGATGTTCGCCATCTTCCTGGTCCTTTGGCTGTTGCTCGCCCTGGACGATGATCAGCGCAAGGGCATCGGCCAGTACTTCCGGGATCCGCAGGCGGCCCATCCGCCGGCGGCCCGCGACGTGATCGACTTTGAGGGCGAGCGCCGCGCGCCCATCGACCTGGAGGGCATGCCCCTGGGCGAGGGCGGGTTCATTCGGGCCGAGGAGATGCAGGATCTGGCCGAGCGCTTCCAGGATGCGGTGATGGACGACCCGGACCTGGCCGAGTACGCCGATCAGATCATGCTCGATATCACCGACGACGGTCTGCGCATCCAGCTGGTCGACCACGACGGTCGGCCGATGTTCGAACTCGGCAGCGCCGACCCCAAGGACCACACCGAGGAGATCCTCCGTGCCCTGGCCGGTGTGCTCGAGGAGGTGCCCAATCCGGTCTCGCTCTCCGGTCACACCGACGCCCGGCCGTTTGCCCGGGACGACTACGACAACTGGTCGCTGTCCACCGACCGGGCCCATTCCGCTCGGCAGACGCTGGTCGACGGGGGGCTGCCCGCGGGGCGCATCGGCCAGGTGGTCGGCTACGCCGATACCATCCCCGCCGACCCGGACGACCCCCGGGCCGACATCAACCGCCGCATCTCCGTCGTCCTGCTCAGCCGCGCGGCGGTGGCGAGCATCGCCGAGCGCGAGCGGCGCATGGACCCCGATGAGCACGCCCTGGATGCCCTGCCGCGCCGGCCGCGGGAGCTGCTGACCCCGGAGGAGCGGCGGATCGAGCAGGGGCTCGACGACGTCGACGAGACGGTCCCGGAGGTCGATGAGGATGAGGCGGCGGAGGCCGACGGCGAGGCCGAGGAGGCGCCGGACGACGACGGGGAGGAGGCGGGCCCCGAGGTGGAGATGCCCGACCTGGAGCCCCCGGCCGAGCCGGAGACCTGGTGACGCCCGGGCTCGGCGCCGATGCTAGACTGAACCACTCACGCGCAGGCGAGAGCACACGTATGGGTTTCTCTGAATGGAATCTGATCTGGATCGATCTTGAGATGACCGGTCTGGATCCGAGTCGCGACCGGATCATCGAGATCGCGGTGGTGGTCACCGACAGCAACCTCGACACGCTGGCCGAGGGGCCGGTGCT
The DNA here is from genome assembly GCF_022228055.1 of Halorhodospira sp. 9621. Lineage (NCBI taxonomy): Bacteria > Pseudomonadati > Pseudomonadota > Gammaproteobacteria > Chromatiales > Ectothiorhodospiraceae > Halorhodospira > Halorhodospira sp. 9621. Next base: position 26,725 of record NZ_JAJNRD010000009.1, on the reverse strand, counting down.
GGCCATCCACCAGGATCGATCCCTGCTCGATGGCATGGACGAGTGGAACACCCGACAGCACGGCCGCTCGGGGCTGACCGAGCGGGTGCGGGCCAGCACGGTGACCGAGGCGGAGGCCGAGGCGCAGGTGCTGGCATTCCTCAAGCAGCACGTGCCGCCGCGCACCTCGCCGATGTGCGGTAACAGCATCTGCCAGGACCGCCGTTTCCTGGCGCGCTGGATGCCGGATTTGGAGGCCTACTTCCACTACCGCCACATCGATGTCAGCACCCTCAAGGAACTGGCCCGGCGCTGGGCGCCGGAGGTGGCCGACGGGGTGCGCAAGTCCGGCAACCACCTGGCCCTGGACGATATACGCGACTCCATCAACGAGCTGCGCCACTACCGGCGCGAGTTCCTGCGCATGCCGGCCTGACGCCGGCGGGAGGGGAGGATGCTGCTGCTCGATCCGGGCGATCTGCAGACCCTGCGCGAGCGCGAACCGGTGCTCGTGGTGGATGTCGGGGACGACGACGGCCGCTACCGGCAGACGCACATCCCGGGGGCGGTGCACCTGCCCTACGGCCACCTGACGCGCGCCGAGCCGCCGGCGATGGGGCTGGTCCCCGACGCCGCGGTCCTGGGCAAACGCCTGGGCGCGGTGGGGATCGACGACTCGGTCACGGTCATTGCCTATGACTCCGACGGCGGGGGGCGGGCGAGCCGCCTGCTATGGACGCTGGATCTACTCGGTCATCCCCGCCATGGGTTGCTCAACGGTGGTCTTCAGGGGTGGCTCGCCGAGGAGGGGCCGGTGGAAGGCGGCGCGGTGGCACCGCAGCCGTGCAGCTACCCGGCGCAGATCCGCCATCCCGAGTGCCTGGTCGACCGCGACTGGGTGCTGGCGCACCTGGACGACCCATCGGTGACGCTCATCGACGCCCGGTCCCGGGGGGAATACACCGGTACCGACGTCCGCGCCCGCCGGGGTGGTCACATCCCGGGGGCGGTGCACCTGGACTGGCAGGCGCTGATGGATCCCGAGGATCCGCCGCTACTGCGCCCGGCGCCGCAGGTGCAGCAGCTGCTGCACGAGCGCGGCATCGACGACCCGCAGCAGGAGCTGGTGGTGCACTGCCAGACCCACCACCGCTCATCCCTGACCTACGTGGTGCTGCGCGCGCTGGGCTACCAGCGGGTGCGCGCCTACGCCGGCTCCTGGTCGGAGTGGGGCAACGATCCGGAGCTGCCGGTCCGCGAGGGCGGCCCGTAGCAGTGCATCGCAGCGGGTAACCGTGGGGAAGGGCGGACCGGGGAGGGGCGCCGCCGCCCCCCCGGTCCGTGGGAGCAGCGCCTTACTGCTCCTTGCCCGCCAGATACAGCCAGGTCTCGACGACCGTATCCGGGTTCAGGGAGACGCTCTCGATGCCCTCGTCCATCAGCCACCGGGCCAGGTCGGGGTAGTCCGACGGGCCCTGGCCGCAAATGCCGACGTACTTGCCGTGGCGGCGGCAGGCCTGGATGGCCATGGAGAGCATGCGCTTGACCGCCTCGTTGCGCTCGTCGAACTGATCGGCGATGACACCCGAGTCACGATCCAGTCCAAGGGTCAACTGAGTCAGGTCGTTGGAGCCGATCGAGAAGCCGTCGAAGTGCTCCAGGAACTCGTCGGCGAGCACGGCGTTGGAGGGCAGCTCGCACATCATCATGACCTTCAGGCCGTCCTTGCCGCGCTCCAGGCCGTTCTCGGCAAGCAGGCGGATGACCTGCTCGGCCTCGGCGGTGGTGCGCACGAAGGGCACCATCAGCCAGACGTTGTCCAGGCCCATCTCGTCTCGGACCCGGCGCAGGGCGCGGCACTCGAGCTTGAAGCACTCCTGGAAGTCGGGGCTGATGTAGCGCGAGGCGCCCCGGAAGCCGATCATCGGGTTCTCTTCGTGCGGCTCGTACTTCTCGCCACCGATGAGGTTGGCGTACTCGTTGGACTTGAAGTCCGACATGCGCACGATCACCGGCTTCGGGTGGAAGGCGGCGCCGAGCATGGAGACCCCCTCGGCGAGCTTGTCCACGTAGAACTCCTCGGGGTTCTCGTAGCCGGCCGTCTGCGAGCGGATGACCCGCTTGATCGACTCCTCCTGCTGATCGAACTCGAGCAGCGCCCGGGGGTGGATGCCGATCATCCGGTTGATGATGAACTCCACGCGGGCGAGGCCGACGCCCTCGTTGGGCAGGAACTGGAAGTCGAAGGCGCGGTCCGGGTTGCCGACGTTCATCATGATCTTGAACGGCAGATCCGGCATGTCGGACAGGGAGACCTCGCGGACCTCGAAGTCCTGCTTGCCCTCGTAGACGTAGCCGGTGTCGCCCTCGGCGCAGGAGACGGTGGCGTCGATGCTATCCGGGATGGTCTCGGTGGCATTGCCGCAGCCGACGATTGCCGGGATGCCGAGCTCGCGGGCGATGATCGCGGCGTGGCAGGTGCGGCCACCGCGGTTGGTGACGATCGCTGCCGCGCGCTTCATGATCGGCTCCCAGTCCGGGTCGGTCATGTCGGTGACCAGCACGTCGCCTTCCTGGACGCGGTTGATCTCACTGACATCCTGGACGACGCGGGTGGGGCCGGCGCCGATGCGCTGGCCGATGGCACGACCCTCGGTCAGCACCTGGCCGCGATCCTTGAGGTGGTAGCGCTCGAGCACCTGGCCGCCGTCCCGGCTTTTCACCGTCTCCGGGCGGGCCTGGAGGATGTAGAGCTGCCCGTCCTCGCCGTCCTTGCCCCACTCGATGTCCATGGGGCGGCCGTAGTGCTTCTCGATGATCACCGCCTGGCGGGCGAGATCCTCGATGTCGGCGTCGTTGAGGCAGAAGCGCATGCGGTCGGACTCGGGGACGTCGACGGTCTCGACGGTCTTGCCGTGCTCGGTGCTGCCCGAGTAGACCATCTTGATCGCCTTGCCGCCGAGGTTGCGGCGCAGGATGGCCGGGCGGTTCTGCTCGAGGTTGGGCTTGTAGACGTAGAACTCGTCGGGGTTGACCGCGCCCTGGACCACCGTCTCGCCCAGGCCCCAGGAGGCGGTGACGAAGACGGCCTCACGGAAGCCGGACTCGGTGTCCATGGTGAACATCACGCCGGAGGCGCCGATATCCGAGCGCACCATGCGCTGGATGCCCGCCGAAAGGGCCACCTGCTCGTGGTCGAAGCCGTGGTGGACGCGATAGGCGATGGCGCGGTCGGTGAATAGAGAGGCGAAGACGTGGTGGATGGCCTCGCGGATGCCGTCCAGGCCGCGGACGTTGAGGAAGGTCTCCTGCTGACCGGCGAAGGAGGCATCCGGCAGGTCCTCGGCGGTGGCCGAGGAGCGCACGGCGAAGGAGGCCTCGCCCGGGTGCTGCGACTCGAGCTTCTCGTAGCCGGCGCGGATGGCGGCGTCGAGGCTCTCGGGCAGGGGCGCGTCGAGGATCATCTGGCGGATCTTCGCGCCGGTGGCGGCGAGCTGCTCGACGTCGTCGACATCCAGCCCCGCCAGCGCGTCACGGATCCCCGAGCGCAGGTTGTTGGCGTCGAGGAACTCCCAGTACGCCTTCGCCGTGGTGGCGAACCCGCCCGGGACACGGACGCCCGCCTTGGCGAGGTTGCTGATCATCTCGCCGAGGGAGGCGTTCTTGCCGCCTACCTGGTCAACATCGCCCATGCCAAGGGCGTCGAACTCCACTACGTAATCTTGCAAGGCTGTGCTCCCCTGAAGCGTCACAATGGCCGTGCTCGCGGTGCTGCGTGCCGCGGCCGGCGGTCTTGGTCTAAGATGGCCCGCCGACACATGGCCGCAACGGGACCAACCCACCGATGACTGATGTGCGCAGGGTTTTCTTTGTCTCCGATCGTACCGGGATCACGGCCGAGGCCCTCGGCCACTCGCTGATGACCCAGTTCTCGGTCACCACCGAGCAGGCCACGATCCCCTTCGTCGAAACGGTGGAGCGGGCACGGGCGGCGTTACGCCGGATCACGGCGGCATCCACCGAGGATGACCATCCGCCCATTGTCTTCTCCACCATCATCGACCCGGAGGTGCTCGCCGTCCTGCGCGGGAGCGAGCACATTGTCCTCTTCGATTTCTTCGACACCTTCATCGCGCCGCTCGAACGCGAGCTGGAGGTGCCGTCGAACCATGTCATCGGCCGGTCGCACGGAATCGCGGATGATAGCACGTACGATGTGCGGATCGATGCCATGAATTTCGCACTGCATCATGACGACGGCGCCACCCATCAGCACTACGGCCGCGCCGACGTCATCCTGGTGGGGGTCTCGCGCAGCGGGAAGACCCCGGCATCGCTCTATTTGGCGCTGCAGTTCGGCGTCTACGCCGCCAACTACCCGCTCACCGACGACGACCTGATCGCCACTCGGCTGCCCCGGGCGCTGGTCTCGCACCGCGAGAAGCTCTTCGGGCTGACCATCGACCCGGACCGGCTGCACCAGATCCGCAGTGAGCGTCGCCCCAACAGCCGCTACGCCGAGCTGCGCCAGTGCGAGTACGAGGTGGCGCGCGCCGAGGCGATGTTCCGCCGCGAGGGGATCCCCTATCTGGACATCACCACCATGTCCATCGAGGAGATCTCTTCGACGGTGATCCATCAGCACGCGCTGACCCGGCGCGTCTAGGCCATGGGTTTGCTGCGCGGCGGGGCATGTTATGCTCGCGCGCATGGTTCAGGAAGCCTCCGCCACGCACCGAGCCCTTGAGGCGAAACCGCGCACCTTCGCGGCGCTCATGGAGCTCTACGAGACGAACTACATCTACATGCGCCGCCTGGTGCCCGATCTGGAACGGGCGGATGCCGAGCGCGAGATTTCCTTCTCGCGGGACGGCGTGGCGCTTCGTCTCGAGGTGCTCGAACGCAGTCGCTACACCACCACCGTCCTTCTGACCCACCGCTTCGCATCCGGCTGCGGGGCCGAATCGCTGCCGGAGCTGACCGTGCGGGTCTACCACGACGCCCGGGTGGCCGAGGTGATGGCCACCGGCGGGCGTACGGTGCGCGATCCGGCCGGCAGCCTGGAACAGCGCTGGGTCAGCAATCGGTTCCTGAGTCGCTGGCTGCGGTTCAGCCTGGGCGAGGGGCACGGATTTCGCCTGCAGTCCGGGAGTTCGACGGATCGACCTTGACCGGACGCAATCCGGCCGCTATAACCAGAGATACCCCCCATCTTGTTAAGGAATTGGCTATGCGCTTGTCGACGAAAGGGCGTTACGCGGTCACTGCGATGATGGAGCTGGCCCTCAACAGCGAGAAGGGGCCGGTGACCCTCGCGGAAATCTCCCACACCCAGGGCATCTCGCTGTCGTACCTGGAGCAGCTGTTCGCGCGCATGCGTCGCGACGGGCTGGTCGTCGGGGTGCGCGGCCCCGGCGGCGGCTACCGCCTGGCGCGTCCGGCGGGCGAGATCTCGGTGGCGCAGATCATCACCGCAGTGGATGAAGGCACGGCCCAGGGGCAGAGCGTTGGTGAGGGAGGCGCCGACGACGACCGCTGCCTGACCCACGACCTGTGGGTCGACCTGAGCCGGCAGATCTACGACTTCCTCAACGGCATCACCCTCGAGCAAATGGCCCGCGACGCCGGCGTGCGCGAGGTGGCGGAGCGCGTCGGCTCCGGTGATCGCGACGTGGGGCGCGGCGACCGCTCCTCGTCGGTGGCCTGAGTCGTACGGGAGTCTCCATGGGTCCGGTCCTGGTGGTTCGGCATGCCATTGCCGAACCCCGCGACCAGGCCCCCGACGGCAGGGATCGGACCCGCCGCGTCTCGGATCAGGGGCAGCGGGTCATGCGTCGGGCGGCGCTGGGGCTGCGGCGGGTGGTCGAACACCTGCCGCTGGTGGCGCACAGCCCCCTGACCCGTGCCGTGCAGACCGCAGCCATCCTGGATGCCGCCTTCCCCGAGTCTACTGCCCGGCGCGAGCTGGCTGCGCTGGCCCCCGGCGGGGATCCCGCGGCCATCTTCCAGTGGCTGGCCGGGATCGATGAGACGCCGGTGGCCCTGGTGGGCCACGAGCCCGATCTCGGCTGCTGGGTCGGGCACGCCCTGATCGGCTCGCCGGTCTCCTTCCTCGCCTTCCCCAAGGCGTCCGTCTGTCTGCTTGACTTCCCCGAGGGGGCGGCCCCCGGTGCGGCGCGGTTGATCGGTCACTATCCTCCCCGGGTACTCAGCGACCTGTCGGAGGTGGCGCAGTGATGCACGATGAGCAGGTGATCGCGGCGGTTGATCTGGGTTCGAACAGCTTCCACATGGTGGTCGCGCGCATCGATCCGGCCACCCGTACCCTGCGCGTCATCGACCGGCTGCGCGAGACGGTTCGCCTGGGCTCCGGGCTGGAGCAGGGGCAGAAGCGTCTGAGCGAGGCCGCCCGGGAGCGTGCCCTGGCGTGTCTGGCCCGCTTCGGGGACCGGCTGCGCCGCCTGCAGGCGCAGCAGGTGCGGGCGGTGGGTACCAACACCCTGCGCCGCGCGCGCGATGCCGCCGATTTCATGCAGGAGGCCGAGCACGCCCTGGGCCACCCCATCGAGGTGGTCTCGGGCTACGAGGAGGCGCGCCTGATCTACCTCGGGGTGGCCCACAGCCTCGGTTTCGATGAGCACCGCCGATTGGTGGTGGACATCGGCGGGGGCAGCACCGAGCTGATCCTGGGCCGCGGTCCCCGGGCCGAGCAGATGGAGAGCGTCCATCTCGGCTGTGTGTCACTGACCGGGCGCTGTTTCGCCGACGGTCGCATCACCGAGCGGCGGTTCCGGGAGGCGGGGGTTCTGGCCCGCCTCGAACTCGGGCCGGTGGAGGGGGCCTTTCGGGCGCCGGCCTGGCAGGGTGCGGTAGGCGCCTCCGGGACCGTGCGCGCCGCGGCGGACGCCTGCGCCAGCCGGGACTGGTCGCCGCCGGGGTGGATCACCGCCGAGGCGCTGGGCCGACTGCGCCGGCTGGCGGTGGAGGCCGGCGATGCGGAAGTCCTGGGCGAGTGGCTGGGCCTGTCCGGCGACCGCCGGCAGGTCTTCCCGGCTGGGCTGGCGGCGCTGTGCGCCGTCTTCGAGGCGCTGGGCATCGAGCGCATGGAGGTTGCCGACGGCGCCATGCGCGAGGGGGTGATGCACGACCTGGCGGGCCGGCTGGGCATGCTTCAGCACAGCGAAGACGCCCGGGCCAACACGGTTGCGGCGCTGCGCCGGCGCTACTCGGTGGAGTCGGGACAGGCCGACCGGGTGGCGGCGACGGCGGCCACGCTGCTGGAGCAGGTGGCGCCTAGCTGGGGGCTGGTCGATCGCTTCTACCATGACATCCTGGACTGGGCCGCGCAGCTCCATGAGATCGGCCTGGACATCTCCCACGCCCAGTACCACAAGCACGGTGCCTACATCCTGCGCAATGCGGACATGGCCGGCTTCTCCCGCCAGGAGCAGCAGCTGCTGGCCCTGTTGGTGCGGGTCCACCGCCGCAAGCTCGCCCGCGGGCAGCTGAAGGCCCTGCCGCAGCGGTGGCTGGATACCGGCAAGCGGCTGGCGGTGGTGCTGCGCCTGGCCGTGCTGCTTCACCGCGGCCGGGCCGACGGCAGCGTGCTCGAGCCACGGGTCGAGCCGCTGGGCGACGGCATGCGCCTGTGGTTCCCGGCGGGGTGGTTGGCCGACAATCCTCTGCTGCAGGCCGATCTGGCCCAGGAGCAGCGCTACCTGGAGCGCGCCGGCATGACCCTGGAGCTGGCCGAGTCGGCCGGCTAGGGCGGCGCCGGCGCGCGGGCCAGGTTTAGGCGTCCTCGGCGAGGTGGGCGAGCAGGGCCTGTTGGGCACTGAACGGGGTCTCTTCATCGCCCTCCGGCCGGGCGCGCACGTAGGAGCCGTCCGCCTGGAGCAGCCACGCCTGCTGGGTATCCGCCAGGTAGTAGGCCAGGTCCTTGCCGATGCGCTCACGCGCCTCCCGGTCGTCGATGGGGAAGGCGGTCTCCACCCGGCGGAAGAAGTTGCGATCCATCCAGTCGGCGCTGGCGCCGTACATCTCCGGGGTTCCGGCGTTCTCGAAGTAGAAGACCCGGGTGTGCTCGAGGAAGCGGCCGACGATCGAGCGCACGCGGATGTTCTCCGAGACCCCGGGCAGCCCGGGGCGCAGGACGCACATGCCGCGGACGATCAGGTCGATCTCCACCCCGGCCTGCGAGGCCCGGTAAAGGGCCTGGATGGCGCGCGGCTCGGTCAGGGCATTGAGCTTGGCGATGATCCGTCCGCCGCGACCTGCGGCGGCGTGCTCGGCTTCGCGCTCGATGCGGGCGAGCACGCCGTCGTGCAGGGTGAACGGGGCCTGGAGCAGGCGGTGCAGATCCTTGAACCGACCCAGGCTGGTCAGTTGCAGGAAGACGCTGCGCACGTCCTCGCCGATGCGCCGGTCGGCGGTCAGCAGGCCGTAGTCGGTGTAGAGCCGTGCGGTGCGCGAGTGGTAGTTGCCGGTGCCGAGGTGCACGTAGTTGCACAGGCGGCCGCCCTCGCGCCGGACGATGAGCATCATCTTGCCGTGGGTCTTGTAGCCCACTACTCCGTAGACCACGTGCGCGCCGGCCTCCTGGAGGCGGTTGGCCAGGCGGATGTTGTCCTGCTCGTCGAAACGCGCACGCAGCTCCACCACCACCGTGACCTCCTTGCCGGCGCGGGCAGCGCGGACCAGATTGTCGACGATGGCCGAATCGGGGCCGGTGCGGTAGAGCGTCTGTTTGATGGCCAGGACGTTGGGGTCCTGGGCGGCCTGGCGGACCAGGTCGACCACCGGCAGGAAGGATTGGAAGGGGTGGTGGAGGAGGATGTCCCGCTGCCGGATGGCCTTGAACAGGTCGGTCCCGGTGCTCAGCACCGCGGGCAGCCCCGGTGTGAACGATGGGTACTTGAGGTCGGTGCGGTCGACCAGGTCGTAGACGGCCATCAAGCGGTTGAGGTTCACCGGGCCGTCCACCTGGTAGAGGTCGTCGCGGCCGAGTTCGAACTCCTCGAGGAGGAAGTCGGCCATGGCGTCCGGGCAGTTGGCTGCCACCTCCAGGCGCACGCCCTGGCCGTAACGGCGCTGCGGCAGCTCGCCCTCCAGCGCGCGCATCAGGTCGTCGACCTCCTCCTCGTCGACGAAGAGATCGCCGTTGCGGGTGACGCGGAACTGGTAGCAGCCGCGCACCGTCATGCCCGGGAACAGGTCGTTGACGAAGGCGTGGATGACCGAGGAGAGGAAAACGAAGTTATTCGGGCCGCCGCCGTCGATCTCCGCCGCCGGCAGCTGGATGATCCGGGGCAGGGCGCGGGGCGCCTGAACGATGGCGTAGCCGGTGTTGCGACCGAAGGCGTCCTTGCCCTCGAGCGAGACGATGAAGTTGAGGCTCTTGTTGAGCACCTTGGGGAACGGATGCGCCGGGTCCAGGCCGAGGGGGCTGAGGATGGGCAGCAGCTCGGTCTCGAAGTAGTGGCGCAGCCAGTCGCGCTGTGCCTCGCTCCAGTCCTGGCGGCGTACGAAGTGGATCGACTGCTCGGCTAGCGCGGGGATCAGCTGCTCGTTGAGCACCCGGTACTGCTCGTGGACGATCTCGTGGGCCACTGAGCCGGTGGCGCGCAGCACCTCCTGGGGGCTGCGGCCGTCGGCCTCGGTCTGCACCGAGCCGAGCTCCGCCCGCTGCTTGACGCCGGCCAAGCGGATCTCGAAGAACTCGTCCATGTTGGTGCTGAGGATGCACAGGAACTTGAGCCGCTCGAGAAGCGGTACGCTCGGATCCCTGGCCTGTTCCAGGACCCGGCGGTTGAACTCGAGGAGGCTGAGCAGGCGGTTGTTGTAGAGCTCGGGCTGTTTGAGGTCGGTCGGTTCTTGCATGCCTTCTACGCTAGCAGAATCCGCCTCTGGGCGGTTTTTCGATTCTATGACATCCTGCGAATGTGAAGCCCGACAACCATCGAGGAGCGACGATCATGAGCGACGAGCGCCCCGCAGCGGACCCCAGCGAGGACCCCGGCGAGCAGCGCCGCCTGCAGCGTCGGATCGACCGCGCGGTGGCGGGGCTGGTGCTCTATGAGCGGTCATGGTGCCCGTTCTGCATGCGGGTCAACATGACCCTGCGCAGCCTCGGCATCGAGCTGGAACGCCGCGATATCGGCCAGGATCCCCAGGCCGCCCGCGAGCTCGAGGAGCACGGTGGCAAGCGCATGGTGCCCTGCCTCTACATCCCCGACGGCGGCGACGGACAGTGGCTCTACGAGTCGGGGGATATCGCCGCCTACCTGCGCGCACTGGTCGAGGAGCTCGGCCCCGACGGGCGCGACGGGTGAGCGGGGGTCAATCCGCCTTTTCCAGGAGCCGGTCGCGGATCGCCTGGTCCGGGTAGCCGTCGGCCGGCAGCCCCCGATCCTGCTGATAGGCACGCAGCGCCGCGCGGGTCTGCGGGCCAAGGAGCCCGTCGACGGGGCCGGCGTCGAAGCCCAGCTCGTTGAGGACTTCCTGGATCTGGCGCAGTTCGTTGTGCCGCGGGGGCGGCTCGTCGGGGAAGTCCGCGCGCAGCGGCGGGGCGCCGTCGAGCCGGTCGGCGAGCAGGCCGACAGACAGGGCGTAGGAGACCGAGGCGTTCCAGCCCATGATGCGGCGGAAGTTCTCGTAGACCAGGAACGCCGGGCCGTTGCGCCCCATGGGCAGGAGCAGCGCGGCCGGGATGTCGCTTTCCGGCAGGTCGGACCCGTCGGCCCGACGCACGCCCAGCTGCTGCCATTCGTCCAGTGGTTGGGGGTCGTCCAGGCCCAGGTGCTCGAAGCTGAAGCCGTCGGCCAGGCTGACCTCGCGGCCCCAGCGTAGGCCGGGGCGCCAGCCCATGGACCGCAGGTAGTTGGCGCCGGAGGCGAGGGCATCGGCCACGCTGTCGCGTAGATCGATGCGCCCGGAGCCGTCGTAGTCCACGGCGTGCTCGCGCAGCGTGGTGGGCATGAACTGCGTGTGCCCCAGGGCGCCGGCCCAGGAGCCGCGCAGGCCGTCACGCGCGAGCTTGCCATCCTCCAGGAGCGCCAGCGTAGCGTCGAGCTGGTGGAAGAAGAAACGCGCCCGGCGGCCCTCGCAGGCGAGGGTGGTCATGGCGTCGATGATGGGCACCTCACCGAAGTAGCTGCCGTAGTGGGTCTCCATGCCCCACAGCGCCACGAGGTAGCGCGGCGGTACGCCGAAGTCGGCGTGGATCCGCCAGAGCAGTTCCCGGTGCTCGTCCATCATCGCCTCCCCGCGGTCGATGCGCTGATCCGTCAGCCGGGCGTCCAGGTACTCGCGGAAGGTCTGCACGAACTCCGGCTGCTCGCGGTCGAGCTCGAGGATGCGCTCGAGCTGCTCGACGTCGGCGAAGGTCTCCTCGACCACCGCGGCGTCGCGGCCCTGCTCCTTGAGATCGGCGCGCAGGTTGGTGACGCACTGCTCGAAGTCGTCGGCGAGGACGGGGGCGGTCAGGCACACCGCCATGAGCATCGGCCAGCGGGGGGGGCGCGGCATGGTCTCGATTCTTCCAGGCTGAACGGGGCCCCTCACAGGGCGTTGCGTGCAGTGTAAGATAGCGCCGCCAACCGGTCGACCGCTGCTGCGAGGAGTCCGATGTACGCCCTGATCCGCCGTCTGCTATTCCGGCTCGAACCCGAGCAAGCCCACCGCGTGAGCATGCGACTCGCCCGCCTGGGTCTGCGTATCGCCGCTGTGCCCGGGGTGCGGGGCCTGCCCGCGGTGCCCCGACGGGTGATGGGGATCGATTTCCCCAATCCGGTCGGTCTGGCCGCCGGCTTCGACAAGGACGGCGAGTACATGGACGTACTCGAGAAGCTCGGTTTTGGCTTCCTGGAGCTGGGGACGGTTACCCCGCGCGCGCAGCCGGGCAATCCGCGCCCCCGGGTCTTCCGGATCCCCGAGCACGAGGCCCTGATCAACCGCATGGGTTTCAATAATCAGGGCGCCGAGCCGCTCGCCCGCCGGCTCGAAGTCTCGCAGCACCGTGGTGTGATCGGTATCAATATCGGCAAGAACCGGGATACGCCCCCCGAGCGGGCCGTAGAGGACTACGCCCTGGCGCTGGGAATGGTCTACGGGGTGGCCGACTACGTGGCAATCAACCTCAGCTCGCCGAACACCCCGGGGCTGCGCGATCTGCAGCATGAGGGCGCGCTTCGCAACCTCCTCGATCGCCTCCAGACCGAGCGCAAGCGCCTGGCCGAATTCCACGACAAGCGGGTGCCCCTGGTGGTCAAGATCGCCCCGGATTGGGATGCCGGGGAGCTGGATGCCACCTTGGATATCCTGCTCGAGCGCCGGGTGGACGGCATCGTGGCCACCAATACCACGCTGGGGCGCCCCGGGGTGGGCCGGGATCCCCGGGGCCGCGAGAGCGGCGGGCTCAGCGGGGCGCCGTTGCGCGAGCAGGCTGAGCGCGTCCTTGAGCAGGTGGCGGCCCGGCGCGAGCGGCGTACGGCCCTGATCGCCGCCGGGGGGATCTGCTCCGGCGAGGACGTGAGCCGGCGCCTGGATCTGGGCGCCGATCTGGTCCAGCTTTATACCGGCATGATCTACCGCGGACCGGGTCTGGTGCAGGAGGCCGTACGTGCCGCCGCCCGGCACGCCGGTCAGCCCGGCTAGGGGGCGTCGTCGGGCCGACCGCTCTGCGGCTGCAGCCCGGCGATATAGATCATGACGTAGGCGTTGTGGTTGAGGTAGAGCCGGTGCTCGAGCTTCTTGATCGACTCGAGGTAGAGGCGGGTGCTCTCGGCGCCGAGGGCGTGGTTGAACAGCTCCAGGGGCAGCTCTGGCTCCATGGCGGCGCGGAACTCGTCGAGGTCGATGGCGTCGATGATGGGCGATGGCGGCTGCGCCGTATCATCGTTGCTCTGCGGGTCGAACTGCTCGAGGTAGGCCACGCTGCGCAGGATCCGCTGGCGGACGTCGCCGATAATCTCCTCCCGGAAGACGCGGTAGTCCCCGCCGCGCAGTTCGCTGACGCGTGAGAAGAGCGCCTCGAGGTGGCGCAGGTAGATCAGCACCCCGCGTTTGAGCAGCACCGAGTCGTGGACGATCCGCTGCGCCAGCGCCTCGGACGTCTCGAAGCGGCCCAGGTCGATGCGGATCTCACGTGCGTCCAGGGCGATGTAGAGCGGATAGGGCAGGGGCGTGCCGCTGGTCAGGGTGGCCCCGGCCCACTGACCGCCCTCCTCGGCGGACCAGCGTTGCCAGGCGACGTAGCCGCGGTTGAGGATGCGCTCGCCGAAACGAAAGGGGACGTGGAAGAAGATTTGGTCCCCCTCCCGAAGCCGCTCCCGGCTGGCCAGCCAGTCGGGCAGGAAGATCCCCAGCCCGCCGCTGCTGACGTCGTGCAGCAGGTACTGGAAGGGCTGCAGGGCCTCGCCGCGCGAGCCGAGGAACGGCAGGGCGATGGACTCGACCGGGCGGCGCAGTTCGCGCCGGGCGTCCATGGCCGCTCGGGCGCTTTCAGTCACCATGGGATCGTCCCTCCAACAGGGCGGCGGGCTCGCTGCGCATCCGTCGTAGCGGGTCCAGGGCCTCGGATGGCACCCCGGCATCGAGCCGCCAGTCCTCCTCCTTGTCGTTGTGGAACCAGACCAGCCCGGCCAGCTCCCAGGCTACGGCGGTGGCGGCGGCCGTCTCGATCCAGGCGGCCTTGTCGCCGCCGTCGGTGACGCTGGCGGTCTCGAAGACGTAGATCGGCTTGCCCGGGGCGAGCTCGAGCAGGGTCTGGTAAAGGGGCTCGAAGATCGTCTCGAAGGGGAGGAAGCGGCTGTCCCAGCCGTGCTCCTCGCGGGTGCGGGTGGTGCCCCAGTTGTAGCCGTCCATCCCCAGCAGATCGACGTAGTCGTCCCCGGGGTAGTACGCCTCGGGGCGGTTCCAGTCGGCGTCCGGGTCGTGTTCCGGCGACGGGACCGACTCGGCGTTGGGGTTGAAGGCGAAGCGGGCGTTGTCCGCGGCCCCCTCGTCACGGAAGACCTCCACCACATGCCGGAACATGGCCCGGTAGCGCGCCGGTGTCGACGGGCCGAAGCCCTCGGCGGAGGCGCTGCCCCAGTGGTAGCGCTCGAGGTTCATCTCGTGGGCGAAGCGGACGATCACCGGCTCGGGGAACTCCCGGATGCCCCGGGCGAAGCGGCGCAGGTAGGCGTCGTAGCCGCCGTCGGTGAGGGCCTCGGCGGGGATGACGTGCTCCTCGCCATCGCGGATGTACATCGGCTCCCAGGTCAGGACCGGGCGCGCCCCGGCCTCGCGGATGGCCTCAAGCTGCTCCGCCGGGAAGTTGTCGTATCCGGGGTCCTGCGGGAACTGGATGAAGATCACCACCAGATCGAGCCCCAGGGCCAGTTCCTGTTCGAGTTCGGCCAGCCGCTCACCGGTGGCGGCCCCGTCCAGGGCCACGCCGAAGCCTACGGGCTGTACGGCGGGCGGCGCGCTGCCCGCGGGCAGTGCCGCCGGTAGCAGGCAGTGGGCGCCGAGCAGGGTGCCGCCGGCCCAGCGGATCAGTCGGCGGTGGATCATGCCGTCAGCTCCTCAGGCTGGTGATTGAAGTAGAAGACGGCGAGCAGCAGCGCCAGGTGGTAGCCGCACCAGAGGGTGTTGATGGTCAGCGCCCACAGAGGATCCTGCTCGAAGACGGCACGCAGTACGCCCCAGGTGATGGCCGCCGTGCACAGGGTGATCAGCAGCAGATGCGGCCACAGCGAGCGCAGCGGGATGGCGCTGCTGCCGGCCTTCGGGGTGATGGTGAACGAACCGCGCACCCCCAGGATGCCCAGCAGGCTGGCCTTCATGTAGACCGGGAAGGCCGTGGCCTGGAGCACGATGCCGCCGACCAGCTCCCGCAGCCGGTACTTGCGCTGGCTCATGGCGAAGGAGAACAGGGTCACCGTGAGCACGATGTAGGGGAAGAAGAACAGTAGATAGAGGTCGGCCCGGGCGAGGAAGCTCGGCACACCGAGTAGCAGGAAGAGCACCGGGCTGAGCACCAGGATCAGGAACACCCAGCCGACGAAGTAGTGGGTGCCGGAGAGGGTGTACTCCCACCACTTGGCCGCGGAGAGCTGCCGCGGTGCGCGGATCATGGTTCCGAGGATGGTGCGGAACAGCCCCACGGTCCCCAGCGCCCAGCGGAACTGCTGTTTGAAGTAGCCGCCCAGGTCCTGGGGGCCCTGCCCGAAGGCGCTCAGCCGATTGATGTACGCCGAACGCCAGCCGCGGGCGTGGAAGCGCAGTGAGGTGGCGAAATCCTCGGTTACTGAGCTTTCGTCGAAGCCGCCGACGTCTTCGAGTGCCGCGCGGCGGAAGATGACGTTGGTGCCGCAGCAGAACATGGCGTCCTGGGTGCTTTTCCCCTCGCAGATGTACTCGTAGAAGATCGCCTGTTGCATGCCGGCGGCCCGTGCCACGCGGTTGCCCTCGAAGTTCGAGTAGTACTGCGGGGTCTGGATGAAGGCCAGATCCGGTTCGCTCTCGAGCTGGGCGATCAGCGGCTCGGCGAACTCGGGCAGCGGGTTCATGTCGGCGTCGAAGACGGCCACGTAGTCGATGTTGAAGGGGGCGTCATCCAGCGGGCTGCGGGTGAACTCGAAGCCGGTCGGCGGCTGGTCGTTCAGAAAGGCGAGAAAGTCGTTGATCATCCCCGCCTTGGCACCCCGCCAGGGGCGGCGGAAAAGGTGCACGCCGATGCGCTGGCACAGCGCCTCGATCTGCTGGCGATACTCGATCGTCTCCGGCGTGCGCTGCTCGGGTGGGGCATACCGGGTGTCATCGAGCAGGAAGATCCGTTTGTTGGGATAGGTCAGGTTGTAGAAGCAGGTCAGGGTCTCTTCGATCAGCCACAGGGGCTCGTTGTGGGCGGCGACGATCACCGCAAGCTCGGGTGGGTCGTCGCTGGCCAGTGCCTTCTGTGCCTGGTCTGAGTTGAATCGCGGTGCCGTGGCTGCCGGGATGTGGCCCTCGGCGTCGGCAGCCGCCGGTTCCACGGCCCGGATGCGGTTGGCGTGGTAGATGTTCAGGAAGTAGCCAAGGGCGTGGAGCATGATGAACGCCTCGGCGAAGAGCAGCAGCGCCGCGGCGATCTTCTCGTACCAGAGGTAGTCGGCGAAGAGGAACAGCGCCGTGCGGCCGATCAGATAGGTGAAGACGCTGAGGATGGCAGCGCCGGTGAGGGTGATCAGCAGGCTTCGGTTCAGGAAGCGACGGCGTGGACCCATGGGTTATCGACTCCGGCCTGTGGCGAGCCGCCCGGGGGCGGTGGTCAATGGAAATGCCAGGTGGCGCTCAGGCGGACGCCCTCGGCATCCCACTCGCTGGAGCGCTCGATGAAGGCGTCGGTGGCCAGCTGCAGGTGCTCACCGGCGTCCCAGAGGTAGGCGCCGGCCAGGCGCGTCCCGGAATCCTGCTCGCTGTCCCGATACCCGGAGAGGCGGATCCGGTACTCGTGCTTCAGCGCCCGGCAGCCGAAGACTTCGGCCAGGTCGTGTTGCCACTCCAGGAACGGGCCGGCGGCGAGGTAGTCCTGGGGCGTCCAGTAATCCTCTTCGTTCTTCCGTGTGTCGCGGTACTGGAAGGTCGCCCCACCGGTGAGCTGGTGCGGGTGCTCGGTCAGGCGTACCCGTGGCTGGAACTGCAGCAGGACACCGCGGTTGCTGTCCGTGTAGCGGGCCGCGCGCGCGGTGGCGGTCAGATCGACATGGCGATCGGCGTAGTAGTTCAGCTCAGTCTCGACCAGGCGGCGGTCGAGGCGTTCCAGGGCGGTGGCCGGGTTGCGCAGGACCCGTTCCTGGGCGACCGCGACGCGGGTGCGGACCCGGTCACCGGGGTGGTACTCGGCCTCGGCGCGGCCTTCGGTGGCGTCGTCTACGTCGGCGT
The DNA here is from genome assembly GCF_022228055.1 of Halorhodospira sp. 9621. Taxonomy (NCBI): domain Bacteria; kingdom Pseudomonadati; phylum Pseudomonadota; class Gammaproteobacteria; order Chromatiales; family Ectothiorhodospiraceae; genus Halorhodospira; species Halorhodospira sp. 9621. The sequence goes on along the minus strand of NZ_JAJNRD010000009.1, from coordinate 9,838 downwards.
CGTCGAAGCGGGTGTGCGCCAGTTCGGCGCGCCAGCTCAGGTGTGCGTTGACCACGTTGCGCAGCCTGGCGTGGACCCGGTTGCCCCGGGCCTGCTCGAGTTCGGGGTCGGCATCCGGATCAAAGCGGTACCGCAGCCGGTCCACCGAGACGTAGCCGCGCCCGCGTGCGGCCACTGGCAGGCTGCCATGAACCCCGAGACCGAGGATCTCCAGTTCGGCGTCGCGCCCGGATTCATCCCGGTACTCGGCGTGGACGCCGGCGCGCGGGCCGCGCCGGCGCTCCAGGTGCGCCAGGCGCTGCCCGGCCTGGGCGTGCCCCGGTGCCATCTCGAGCACGCGCCGGTAGGTGGCCCGTTCGGCGTCACATAGGCCGAGGGTGCACTCGATCTCGGACTGATCGAAGGCGGTCTCCAGGTTGTGGGGCTGGAAGCGTGCGGCACGCTGGAGGACGGCGAGGGCGGCCCGCGGCTGGCGGTCCTGGACCAGGGCCTTGGCGTGGGCCTCCTGGTGGACGGCGCGGTGCTCGGCGAGGGCCGGATAGTCCGGGTGGGCCGGTGCTGGCAGCGGCGCCTTCTCGGGCGCGGGCGTAATCAGCACGGGACGGGCCGAGGCCTCGTCCTCGGCGTCCGCGGTGCTATGTAGTTGGTTCAGCAAGGCGGCGTAGCGCTCCTTGGACTGCTTTCGATCCCCGGCCCAGCCCGCCACGCGCGCGGCCTCTACGGCGAAGGTCGGATCCGTCGGGTTGGCCTCGGCGAGGGTGTCGTAGAGTTCCAGGGCGCGCTCGTAGTCGCCCTGCCAGGACGCCAGCCGGGCCCGGGTCAGGCCGGCCTGGGTGGCATCGGGGAAGCGCTGCAGGATGGTGGCCAGGGGGTCCTCGGCCTCGGCCAGGGCGCCGCGGGCGATGAGCTGATCGGCGAGCAGGTAGCCCGCCCGGGTCAGTTCCGGCTCCAGCCTCAGGGCCCGGCGCGCGGCTGCCTCGGCGGCCTCGCGTTCGCCGCGGGCCGCGGCGTGTTCAGCGACCTTGAGGTAATCCCGGTCGCTGCGCGGGTCCGCCGGCGGCTCTGCAGTCAGGGGTTCCGGCTCCGGGTCGTCGGCCGGCCCGGGTGTCGCCCGGTGGGCCAGCCCTTCGAGGCGTGCCGATGCCCGGGCATTCCCGGGATCTGCCTCCAGGATGCGGGCGTAGTGGTGCTCAGCGGCGTAAGGCCGGCCCTGGGCCTGAAGGATGTCACCGAGCTGGCGCCGCAGTTCCTGGTCCCCGGGGGTCTCGTCGAGGAGCCCGCGCAGGGCGTTTTCCGCGCCGTGGAGCACCCCGGAGGCGGTCAGCGTGGCGATGTAGAGCTGCTGCTCGGCGCGCTCGCGCAGCGGCTGCAGCCCCTCAAGCAGAGTGCGAGCGCGGCCGGTGCGCCCCCGTGCGAACTCCGCCCGGGCCTGTAGGAGCAGGCTGGCTCGGGTTCGCTCGACACCCTCCGGCAGAGCGGCGAGCAGGTCGGCGGCGGCTGCATCGTCTCCTATCCAGTGCAGCAGCTCCGCGGTGTCGTAGACCAGTGCCGGATCGTGGGGGGTCTCCTGCAGCAGGCGCCGGTATTCGGCCAACGCCTCGGGGCGGCGCTCGGGCTGCCAGGAGAGCAGCCGCGCCAGCTGCTGACGGGCGTCGCGATCGCTGATGTGCTCGTGGGCCGCCACCAGGCTGGTTTGGGCCAGATCCGGGGCCGGCAGTGGCTGCGCCCCGACACGCTCGCCGGAGAGCCCGGTGGCGAGGATCAGCGCGGTACCGGCCAGGCCGAGGGCGGCGATTCGCATCCTACCTGGCACGCTAATCCTCCAGGCTTCGCTGCAGCAGCTCGATGGCCCGGTCGGGCTGATCGGCCCAGGTGAGGACCTGAGCGAACTGGCGCATCAGCTGCCGGTCGTCGGGGCGGGCCGCCAGGAGCTGGTCGAAGGCCTCGATGGCCTCGTCGTAGCGGGTTGACCAGGCCAGCGCCAGAGCCTTCTTGTACCGGGTCTCGTCATCGCCGGGATCCGCGTCGAGCTGCTCCCGGTAGAGTTCGATGGCGGCCTCATAGGCGCCCCGGCTGAGCTGCAGATCGGCCAGGAAGAGCCGGTCCGGCGGTTCCAGCTCGGCGGTTTCCAGGTGACCGATCTCGGCGGCGGCCCCGTCGATGTCGCCCGCCCAGAAGAGGGTGCGGGCCAGCCCGAGCCGGGCGGCGGGATGGTCCGGTTCGTCGTCGAGGACCCGGCGATACTCGCCGATCGCCTCCTCGTGCCGGCCCCGTTCGGCGAGCAGGCGGGCGAGCTCCAGCCGGGCCTCGGTGGTCTCGGCGTCCGGGGCACGCCTTGCACGGGTGTCGACGTCCTCGGTGGGTAGGCTGTGCAGCAGATCCTGGTAGCGCCCGATGGCCGCCTCTTCCTGCCCGCTTCGGCGCAGCAGCGAGGCGTGATGCAGGATGCCGGCCGGGGAGAGGCTGCCGTTGGCCTGGTAGAGTGCCAGCGCCCGCTCCGGCTCGCCGAGGCGGTCGAAGTGCCCCGCCAGGGCGGCACGCATGTCCGGGTCCAGGACGTCGTTCTCGTGCAGACGCCAGGCCCCAACGAAGGCCGGCTCCGTGTGATCCCGCCCGAGCAGGGTCAGGGTTGCCTCCGTGAGTCGGTCGGGGTGGCTCAGCCCGGCCTCGATGCTCCGGCCCAGATGCTCGGTGGCGGTGTCGGTCCGATCCAGCTGGCCCAGCCACTCGGCGACACGGAAGTGCACCGTGTCGGGATGGGCGCGCAGGTAGAGAGCTGCGGTGATACCAACGACGGCGACCACAAAGAGGGCGAAGAGTCCGTTCTTGCGTCTGCGCACAGCGTTATCGTCCCCAGTTTTTGCCCTGTATCGTAGCAGTGACAGTAGCCCCGAACATGGGGGGCGTGACGTTTCTCAGCCGGAGGATGGCATGGATGGTAAGGATCGCAGGGAAGCTGGCTGTGAGGACCGGCCCACCGTCCTCATCGTGGACGACGAGCCGATCAATCTGGAGTTGCTCGCCCGGGTGCTGGGCGACGCCTACCGCATCCTGATCGCCCGTAGCGGGGAGCAGGCGCTGGCGATCATCGCCCGCGGGCCGCTGCCCGATGTCATCCTGCTCGATATCACCATGCCGGGGATCACCGGCTATGAAGTGCTGGAGACCCTGCAAGGTGATCCGCAAACCCGGGCGATCCCGGTCATCTTTATCACCGCCCTCAGCGACTGGGAGGAGGAGGCGGACGGTCTGGCCCGCGGGGCGGTGGATTACATCACCAAGCCGTTCAACAGCGCCGTGGTGCGCGCTCGGGTCGGCACCCACGCCAAGCTCAAGGCCCGTTCAGATCAGCTTGCCGCCCAGCACCGGCAGTTGCAGGTGCAGCAGCGGCAGATCGAGGCCGAGCTGCGTGTCGCCTCGCGGGTCCAGCAGTCCCTGCTGCTGGATCCGCCGCCAGTGGATGTCGGCTATACCCTGGACTGGTATTTCCAGCCCAGTGCGGTCCTTGGTGGCGACGTCTTCGGGGCGATCCCGCTCGACGATGGTCGGGTCGTGCTCTATATGCTGGATGTCAGCGGGCACGGCGTGGCGGCGGCGCTGGTTTCGGTCTCGGTGGCGCAGTCGATCCGCCAGTGGGTTGCCGAGCGCCGCCAGGTCTCACCGGCGGCGATCCTCGACGCCCTGGATGAGGCGTTCCCGCTGGAGCGCTTCGATAAGTTCTTCACGCTGATGGTGGTCATCTACGACCCGGCGGCGGGGGAGATTCGCTACTCCAACGCCGGACACCCGCCCGGGTTGTTGATCCGCGAGCGAGGCGGGAGTCTGCCCCTGCAGGCCGGTGGGCTGCCGGTGGGTGTCGGCGGCTGGGGGGGCTACGAGGAGGGTCGGCTCGCCGTGGCGGAGGGGGATTTACTCTTCCTCTACACGGACGGGCTGGTGGACGTGGAGGATGCCGCGGGTTGCCCGCTGTCGGCCGAAACCCTGGAGCGGGCGCTGCGGGACTGGCGCGGCTGCTCGGTGGACACGGTGATCCAGGGGGTGCGGCGGATGACGGAAGATCACGCGGACCAACCCCCGAGCGATGACGTAACCTTTGCCTGTCTGCGTTTCCTAGGGGCAGGCCAACAGGGCGGTAGCACAAAGGAGTGAGCGGATGGGGTACCGGCGCGCGGATCGAGACGGGGTGGCCGTCGTGGAGGTTCATGTTGAGCGGCTCGACGCCAGCGAGGCACCGGCGTTCAAGCGGGCGGCACTCGAGGCCATGGATGCCGGCATGACCCGCCTGGTGGTCGATCTCGCCCGGGTCGACTTCGTAGATTCCAGCGGCCTGTCGGCGTTGTTGTCGCTGCGCAAGAACATCGACCCCGCCGGGTCGCTGGCGCTGGCCGGCGTGCACGCGCCCAAGGTCGTCCAGCTGTTCCGGGTGACCCGGCTCGATCAGGGCGTGTTTCCCATCTATCCCGATGCCGAGCGGGCGGTCGCTGAGCTGGCCAAGGCGTGAACGCGGGCCCACTGCTGGAACTGCAGCTCGACAGCGACCTGCGCCAGGTGGCCGAAGCCTGTCGGGCGTGGCAACGGCTGGCGGAGCAGCTGGGCTTGGGCGAGGAGGCGGCTGGAGCGGTGGAGCAGGCCCTGTGCGAGGCGGTCAACAACGCCATCATCCACGCCCACGGCCAACGAGCAGGCTACACCGTGCGCATCACCGTCCGGCAAGACGACGACTGGCTGATCGTCCGGATCCACGATGAGGGCGAGGCAACAGGCCCGGACTTGCCCCCGGTGGAGGCGTCCGGCGGCACGGTGGATCTGGACGAGGGCGGCCGCGGGCTGCGGATCATCCAGGCCCTGATGTGGCAGGTCTGTTACCTGCGGCGCCCGGAGGGCAACACGCTTGAGATGCGATACCCGCTGCCGGGCGGTACCGAGGACTGACCCGGGCGGCGTTCGCCGGTATCCCGGGTGGCCCGCAGTGGCGCCTGTGCGCTACCATCCTGTTCCATAGGAGAGGTGGCTGAGCGGTCGAAAGCACCCGACTTGAAATCGGGTGAGGGCATGCGCCCTCCGGGGGTTCGAATCCCTCCCTCTCCGCCAAAAACAGTAGTTTATGGGGCCAAGCGGCGACGTGCCGAGTCACAAAAGGGGCCTGAGTCACGGAAAAGTCACAGTTGCTCAGCGGCTTCTTCGTTCCCGGCTCAAGCCCCGTGGCGTTGGCCTGCTTCCCTCCGTCAGCAGTCTTCTGCACCGCCCACCGTAGTCCTTGAACAACAGCACAATCCGTGCAGCAATCAAGGATCTGAAAACAATGGTTGATGAACTGGCTACGACTGAGGAGTTGGCAGGCTATCTTTGCGTGTCACAACGAACGCTTGAGCGGTGGCGGCGGCAGCGGATTGGCCCTGCGTGGGTGAGGGTGGGTCACAAGATCCGCTATCGTCGCGAGGATGTGGATGCGTGGCTCGCGAAACATCGGCAAGAGCCGGTGCTTGAGGTCGCCCGGGAAGCCGGCGCCCGAGGCCAAGCCTTTTCTGCTAACTCGAAGAGCGCGGTCGGATAGCAGGTAGGGGCTTGTATGGCCAACGGCTCCCGGCAGGTGGGTCGCAATTGGCGTGGCCAGGCGGCAATGTCAATAATCCGACCGCCAACTTTAGGGTGTGCCGTTTCCGTGGCTGAGTGCATCGCTCGCTCGAAATCCCCGCCAGGGGATGAGGGGCATCACCGAGAACGGGCGCAGCCGGCCTTTCCAGGCACCTTGCTGACGATCCGGGCCAGGCTCATGGGAAACCAACAGGCGCCCTGGGCACGGCCCTTACCGTCTGGAGCTCCTCGCCACGCCCGCCACAGCCCTCGCTGCAAGCCCCTCAACCCGGTGGCAGTGTAGCCGGATCAAGGGCAGCGCGCGCTGGCTGGTCGCCTCTCCCAAAGCCTTCCCCCCGGAGTTCGACACATCCGCTCGTAACCGCTTGATCCGCCGTTCTCGGGTGGGTCAGATTGGCACTACGCGGACGCGATGGCCTATTTGGTCGGTGGTGTCACCTCCAGTTGCTTGAGCGAGTCGGGTCCGTGCCATCCCCCAGAAGGAGCTCCATTGTAGACGAGGGCATGTTGGAGATCGGTGCCCTCCGGCGCTTTCACAGTTACCCAGCCATCATCAGTATTCGGTTGCCGACCCCGGATACGCGTAGGAACATGGGATTCCACAATAGCGCAGTCTCCAGTGCCGACCAACACCCTCGCTCGTTACCCCTGGCACAACAGCTCGCGACGCGATTTTCTGGCTAACCCACTGATCCACGGAGCGCTGCACCCGTTGGAAGCCGCTTTTGGGGCCGTTTGCTGTCGAACTCCGGTTCCCCGATCTCGATCACTCGCTTTTTTCTGCACTCCCTTCCCTTATCACCACAGCGGGGATCTTGAGTGCCTACCTGCAGCCTGGACGGCCGGCGGACCGGCGGCCCTTCCAGCTGCGGCCACCGGCACCGAGGTTTCTGCGTGAGATGGGCCGAGGCAGCCGAACTCAAGGGCCTCGCGCTCCCCATGCCTGACCGGTTCTCAGCATGGACGAGCGCAAGAGCGGAGAAGTATCCGATTCAGGGCTTTCCGCCGGGTCTTGAGAAGGCATGCCCTCAACGTATGGACTTTGATAAAGGAGTGACGGGATGTGTTCAGACGATGACTCAATTGACCAGAATGGCTCCGAATCCGGCGGGGTTGACCGCCTAATCGAGCGAATGGAGTACTGCATTGCATTGGTGGCGTTGATCACGCAGCAGCTCCTACACATCGAGCAGCAACTGCGGGCTGCCCAAGACAGAGTTCCGGGTGCCGTTCTTTTGTATATGAACTCTTGCGGCCGAAACTGCGCCGGTTGCCCGCACCCGACGTGGAAGCAATGGTTTGCGAAGCCGAGCAAGAAGAATATCAGGGGCTCCTCGCCTCGGGACGGGCGATTGATGGTCTGGTCCGCAAAGACCATCCGTTATCCACTCCGAAGCATCCGTAATAGCCCGACCTATACCCCAGAGACTGAGGAACTCATTCAGGAGGCTTTGCGACTGATCCGCAAGCGAGAGGACCTCTTGAAGCGTTTCAAGGCTGTTTGGCTGTGTGCGCAGAACCAGGAACATGCCTTCACGCGGGACCAGGATGACGACTAGCACAACATCTCCTCTTTAACGTGACCGCGGAGCGGTGGCACTGCTCACCGCTCCTTTCAGAGCGCGCGAGCACCTTCGACGGACCTTCAAGACTTCCCATCCAGCCAGAAACCTAAGCCCAGACCTCCGGATCGCCGAGCAGCTCCACTCTTCTTTTGGGGCCAAGTGCTCGCGTACCAACGGCAAGCACTCCCGCACCGTTCGGCCATCGGATGCACAAGCTCGGGCACTCGCTGACCATAATCCGGCCCGCGGACTCGGGGCCGAACACACCCGCCGCCAAGGCTCCCACCTTCCAGCTCGACGCGGCACGCCCGAGCCGAAGACTCCGGACCATCGGCCCAGTCAATGCCAACGGCCGATCCGCCGATGGCCATTTTTTTTCCCAACACCCCGGATTCTCTGCACAGCCTCACCTAGTCCCTACAGAGCCCCAAACAGCTCGACGAGGCCTCAAGCCTGAACATAGACCCGAGGCATCAACCAAACGACTAGAAAGAGGCAGGATCATGCTGAAATCACAGCTAAAGCAACCTACAAGCGAAGTGCGCGGCGGCCCACTTTGGCCGCAGTCTTCGAAGAAAAACAAGGACAATGCCCTGCAGGCCATCCGTGGGGACATGTCTGTTTCGCCCTTGGCACTCTTCTGGGGTGGCTCGGTCACGGGAGCCTATTGGAAGCCTGAAGATGACGATGATACCTTCGCAGAAAAAGCAGCACGCCTCCAAAGTGTGATCAAAGAAACAATGTGTCGTGAGCTGGACATTGACGAGGAGGAAGACGCTGACAAGCTTGAAGCCCTGAACATCGACAAAACGCCCATCCAGAACGCTTTCCAACGGTGTTTTTTCGACATCTCGAGATATGATTTTATTTGTGTTAACGATGACGGTTCTTATGTCGTTTTGAAGGAGAAGGATGTCCCTCGCTTTCTCAAAGACCGCTTCGGAGATATTGCAAACACCGAATTCATCAAGTCGCGTGTTATTTCTATACAGCCCCCCAAAACTTCTCGGGACAAAACACAAAGAGAAGTGCGCCGTATCACCAGGATGCCGTGGGATGAGTTTTTTACCGAGCTCAAGTCCACAGCCCAGGCAAGCAGAAGCATGTGGCGAGAAGATATGTTCGCCTCCAAACCCGGAGTTAGAGTCAAACAAAACAGTGTACATATTACAATCCCACACACCGGTTTTAAAAAGACCACCGAGCCAGACCCAAGCATCATCGAAGATTTTAAGGAGCACTTCCCGGAATGTGTCGACGTGCTCAATATGTTTGCCGCCGCCCGCTTTTCTAGGGACAGAAAAAAAGCCTTTCTTTGGCTGCGTGCAGACTCCGACTGGGGGAAAGGGTTTGTCACTAGCTGCTTAGCCGATCTCGGCCTTGTGGTAGAGCTCTCTGTCACGGAGATCCAAAAAATGTTCCAAGGGTCGCCGGTCGCTAAGACGCCTCGCGATTTCATACGTTCATGGGTGCTCGTTGTAAACGAGTTTAATTCCATAAAACCCGAAATCAAACAGCTTGAGCACACACTCGAGCTTGCACCGAAACATCAATTGGCATCGAAAGTCCCCGTTTTCGCGAAGCTTTTCACCTCCGCGGACAATGTTCCGGATATGGCCACTGATCATGGAGTCGAGGAACAGTTCTCTCGGCGTTTCAGCTTCATCCGTAAGACCGGGACCCTTAACGAGCGGGATCTCTTCAACGAAAACACCACGAGCTACCGGAGCACAGTTACGTCCTGGATGGCGGAGCACCTCAATAACCAGGTGGCGCTTTATCGTTCTATGGGACGAGACTTGGCAGACCGAGAGGCAACGAAGTACCTGAATGATTTTCATAGAAGGCACAGCATTTCTCAAGAGCTCAGCGACCTCAAGGATTCCTTTGAAGCGATTTCCGATGATTTCCGAACATGGCTTTTAAACGAAGGATTTCATTCTCCGTTCCTCATTCACGACACCGCCAAGAAGCGCGTTTTCTTGAAAAACCCGGCCAAAATGCTGCACGATTTTCTTATCGAGAACAAAGCACCTGAGGAGATTCCGCACTTGAAGAACAAAAAAACTGAGATCTTTAAGAACCTGTCGGCTGACGGGACGGGAGTCAAGTCATACAGGATAAACGGCAAACCAACAACCTCGGTTCTGATTCAAGACGGCCCCTAGGCTTTCAAAGAATTCAATTTTTTCAGCTGACGCAGGATTTCATTTCAGAGGGAGTTGCTACTTCTGCGTAGGCCCAGACGACTAAAGGCATCACCTCAGAAGGCGGAGATTGCAGCTATGTTAAGAAACTTAACGCCACTTGCCAGGTCACCACCTACTTGTCTGTTGGTGATTTCGGATGACGCTAGGTGTAAGACTGGTGGCTGCTTCGGAGAGAAACCTTAGGCGCGATTCAGATAACCCCGGCCCCATTCGGCTGTTGCGATGACCGCCTGGTTTGCACAGCCGGGCAGGCATGCTAACAACCCTTTACCACGCGGCGCATTAGGGTTGTCCGAATCCCCTCTAGAGAGAGTTGCCGCGCCGATGTTTGTTGTAAACCCAAAAGGTCAGGCGGCCGGATATCGCCCACGCGTCCACGAGCAAATAAACAACCTGATTTTGTACGCAGCTGAAAATGCCTGTCGCCGGGCCGGAAATGACCGTATATATATTTTTATCACCCCTCCA
>NZ_JAJNRD010000089.1:0-1047 GCF_022228055.1 Halorhodospira sp. 9621 | reverse complement strand
GTTGCCGAGATTGAACAAACCCATGGTTGGCCTCGTCGGTACGCTGCGGTCCGTGTAGCGGCCGGATCCGGGGCCGGGCTGCGCAGCGGCGCAGCCGGCTAACTGGCTGCGCTGCGCGCCTCGCGCGTGGTCCGCGAGGGCGCCGGCGGATCAGGCGGGAGCCGCCGCCCCGAGGCGCGGCCAGAGGTCGCCCGGCGGCACGGTGATCCCCTCAGCCATCCAGGCGCGGACCTGGCGGCAAACGGCCTGCAGGATCACCCCGGTGAGCTCCTCGATGCGCCCGGTGCGCTCGGCGAGGGGGATGAACTCGCCCGGCGAGATCCATCCGAGTTTCGGGTCGTGCCAGCGGGCGAGGGCCTCCATCCCGGTCATGGCGCCGGGGGCCAGGTCGAAGCGAGGCTGGTAGTGCGGCTCGATGCAGCCTTGGTCCAGCGCCTTGTCGAGGCGCTGGACGAGATGGATCTGCTCCGAGACCCCGAGCCGGCCGGTGCCGTTCTGGACCACCCGGACCCGGCCGGCGCCACGCTGGTTGCCGGTGAGTAGGTGGAGGAGGCTGGTGAGCTCGTCGAGGCGCTCGCCGTCATCGGGCGCCTGGACCACGCTAACGGCGACGGTGGGACGGATCTGCTCCATGCCGGTGGTGATCGGCTCCTGGAGCGCCGCCGCGGCGCTGGTGCCGATGGCCTCCGGATCGCAACCGGGGGCCGCGGCCGGCGCCCAGACCAGGAGCTCGTTGGCCTCCCAGTGCCCGAGGCTGGCCTGTTCCGGCAGAGCGGCCCGGAGCCGGGCAGCGGTGGCGGCGAGCAGCCGGTCTGCCGAGGCCGTCTGGCGACTGGCGCGCAGGCCGGCCGCATCCTCAAGGTAGATGCTCATCAGGGCGAGGGGAGCAGGGTGCTCCCCCTCAGCGGCGGCCTCGCGGAGATCTAGGCCGCGCACCTGCCTCAGGCGCTCCTCCTCGCTGATCTTCGTCTCCATGGCGGGTCTCGGCGTCTCTGCCTCGGTCGTGCCCCCAGTTTATGCCACACATGCTACTTAAAAAGGCTGGAG
>NZ_JAJNRD010000088.1:0-1060 GCF_022228055.1 Halorhodospira sp. 9621 | reverse complement strand
GGTGGCTGCTCTCGCGTCTGGGTGGTCACCGCGCAGCACTGGGTGCACCGGAACCCGCCGGCGTTCCGGTATAACCGGTTATTCAGAACCGACTCCAAAGCCGACTCGCGCTCGGCGGTGCCACTGGCCCGGGTCAGCCGCGTGTCCACGATCAGTCCGTTGCGGTTCTCCATCAGCGCATGGCCGATATAGCACAGCTGCGCCGGCTGCCCGTCCGCCTTGCGGTAAAGGCGAGCATCCGGGTCCGTGCTCGAGGCATGGGTGTCGTTGCTCCGCTTCTGGCCGCGGAAGTTCACCGTCGGGTTGCGCCCGCCGCCTCGGGAGTCACCATCGCCTGGATCCTCATCATCACTGCTGATCGGCTTGAAACTCTTCATCGAGGCCCAGGCATCGATCAGCGTGCCGTCGACCGAGAAATGCTCATCCGAGAGCAGCGGGCGGACTTGCGGGATCTCGGTGAACGCCTGAAGCAGCCGCTGCGCAACGTCTGCTTCGATCAGCCGGTCGCGATTCTTGGTGAAGGTAGTCGGATGCCAGACCGGGTCATCGATCTCGAGCCCGACGAACCAACGGAACAGGAGGTTGTAGTCGAGCTGTTCCATGAGCAGCCGCTCCGAGCGGACGGAGTACAGCGCCTGGAGCAGCAGCGCACGGATCAGTCGCTCTGGCGGGATCGAGGGCCGACCCGTGTACGAGTACACCGCGTCCAACTCTCCGGAGACGGACTCAAGCAACTCGTCCACCAGCGCGCGGATCTGGCGCAGCGGGTGGTTGGCAGGTATGCGGGATTCCAGGCTGACATAGCTGAACAGGTGCTGCTGACCAACGTCTTCACCGCGCATCCGTCTACCTCATGCTCGGCCTCCAACGACCCCTTCTATAATACCGGGACACCGAGTTTTTCAGCAGCCTGCTAAAGATGTAAGCGGCACTTACAATCAGCAGAAAACATGGCGCGCGCAGCGGGCCTTGGCGCTCAACTCGCCGAGTATACGAAGGAGGCGTCAGGACCTACGAATTGCGCACCAACCAGCGAGAATGCCCGTCTGCCACCTACCCC
>NZ_JAJNRD010000087.1:0-1094 GCF_022228055.1 Halorhodospira sp. 9621 | reverse complement strand
CGAGATCGTGGCCACTCATCCAGTGGCCACCGGCAAGGGCCAGACCGTGCGCAACAGCCACCACTACCGAGATCGGGCCCGGCACATCGCCGAGCTGGAGGGGGCGATCGCCGAGCGCGTCGGCGCCGATCTCGGCGAGCGGCTCTGCGCCCGGCTGCGCGCCTGTGATCCGCGCATCTACCGTGATCAGGTCGCGGCGGTCAGTCGTATGCTCGAGGCCAGGCCTTTGCCGCCGAGCGATGTGCTCGAGCGTCTGGCCGAGCGCGAGGGGCTGACGGCCACGCGGGTCCGAGACTACCTCGAGGCCTATCACCGCGCCGAGCAGCGTGGCCGCGATGCAACGCCTCCGCCGTCCGAGGCCCCGGCATCGCCGGTCTCCCTGGCCGCCTACGCGCACCTTGGCCACCCGGGTGGCCAAATGGAGGTGACCCATGAGCCGTCTTGAGCAGACCGTGGGCCGCTACCGCAATCTGCGCTGCACGGCGATCGCCGACGAGCTCCCGCAGCTGCTCGCCCAGGCCGAGGCCAACGCAGCCTCCTACCTCGACTTCGCCGAGCAGCTCGCCGAGCGCGAGCAGCAGGTCCGCGAGCACAAGCGCCTCGACGGCAACCGCCGCCGTGCCCGCCTACCCGCGGGCAAGCGCCTGGAGGCGTTCGACTACCGCCACCAGACGACGATCACCAAGCGCCAGGTCAATGCGCTGCTGGACTTCGGCTTCATCGACAACCGGCAGAACCTGGTGTTCATCGGCCCGCCCGGCGTCGGCAAGACGCACCTGGCCGTGGGCATCGCCGACAAGGCCCTTGATGCCGGCTACAAGGTGCTCTTTCGCAACGCCCTGGAGCTGGTCGAGGAGCTGGAGATCGCCGAGATGAAGGGCGAGCTCAAGAAGAAGATCGCCCAGCTGACGCGCTTCGACCTGCTGCTCATCGACGAGCTCGGCTACCTGCCGATGAGCCGCCAGGCGCGCTACAACCTCTTCCAGCTGGTGCACGCCTTCTACGAGTACCGCTCGCTGATCCTGACCACCAACAAGGACTTCACCGACTGGGGCGAGTTCTTCCACAACGACAACGTCGCCGTCCCGATCATC
>NZ_JAJNRD010000086.1:0-1112 GCF_022228055.1 Halorhodospira sp. 9621 | reverse complement strand
CCCCGCGGCTGGGTCGTTGGTTGATGTTAGCCAAGCAACGGCTCCTTATGGTTGTTCGCGATCCGTCTCCATGCGCTCAGGCACTCTGGAAGACGCGGGTATCGCCGACCCCTTCGCGGATGACCTCGGCGGCCTCACCGGTGAGATCGATCACGGTGCTCGCCCCGCCCCCGGTGGGCCCGCCAGCAACGACGGCGTCGATCAGCTTGCCGATGCGCTCACGGATCGCCTCGGGATCGTCGAGGGGCATGTCGTCACCGGGCAGCTGCAGCGTCACGCTCATCAGCGGCTCGCCGAGAGTGTTGAGCAGTGCGCGGCTGGCCGTGTGGTCGGGTACGCGGATACCAATGGTCTTGCGCTTGGGGTGCTGCAGCCGCCGGGGCACTTCGGACGTAGCCCGCAGGATAAAGGTGTACGGCCCCGGTGTGTGGGACTTGAGCAGGCGGTAGGCGTAGTTTTCCATCTTGGCGTAGGTGCCGATATCCTTGAGATCCTTGCACGCCATGGTGAAGTTATGGCTGTTGTCCAGACGCCGGATCTCGCGGATGCGGTCGAGGGCGGCCTTGTCGCCGAGGCGACAGCCGAGGGCGTAGCTCGAATCCGTCGGGTAGGCGATGACACCCCCATCGGCAAGAGTCTGCACGGCCTGGTTGATCAGGCGCTGCTGGGGCGTCTCCGGATGGACTTCAAAGTACTGCGCCATGACTTCCTCTCCCGTGGACACGCCCCGGCCATCCCGGGGCACGGCTTCATTGTACCGGACCCCTTTCGGAGCGATAAGGTAACGACCCATGTATTACGCGATCATGAGCAGGGACGTGGAGAACAGTCTGCCGCTGCGCCAGTCAGCGCGGGCGGAACACCTGGCACGGCTGGAGCAGCTGCGCGACGAGGGGCGGCTGTTGCTCGCCGGGCCGTATCCGGCCGTGGACACGGAGACCCCCGGTGAGGCCGGTTTCACGGGCAGCCTGGTGGTCGCCGAGTTCGAGTCACTAGAGGCGGCGCAGGCGTGGGCGGATGCCGACCCCTACGTGGCGGCGGGCGTCTACGCGCAGGTGGACGTCCGGCCCTTCAAGCCAGTGCTACCGTAATCGGGTGCGATCGCCACGGCC
>NZ_JAJNRD010000085.1:0-1208 GCF_022228055.1 Halorhodospira sp. 9621 | reverse complement strand
TGTTAGCGGCCCCGTAAACTGACCCACGGCTGGCCAAGAAAATTGACCCACCCTCGGGTGGCCCCTGGCCACGAATGACCATACCGTCGGCTGCCGAACTGAGCGGTGGAGACGGGAGCTGTGAAGGAGTGGGTCGTGATTCACAAGATCAAAGCGCTTTACGACGAAGGCCGCGGACTATCGATCCGCGCTATCGCCCGAGAGCTGGGGGTGTCCCGGAACACGGTGCGCAAGTACCTCGCACAGTCGCCGGCGGACATCGTCTTCGAGCGAGCTCAGCCGCGGCGTCACCGGCTCGACGAGCATCGGCCGTTCATTGAATACCTGCTTCGCCGTTACCCCAAGCTCAGCGCCGTGAAGGTCGCACGCAAGCTGCGTGAGAAGCTCGGCGAGATCGACGTCTCCGATCGCACCCTGCGCCGTTACCTGCAGCAGGTGCGTGCGAGCATCCCGGTGGCGCAGCCGCGCTACTACGAGCCGGTGCTCGACCTGGTGCCGGGCGTTCAGTGCCAGGTCGATCCCGGCGAGCTGCGCGGCGTGGAGATCGGCGGCGAGTCCCGGACGGTGTACTTCGTCGTCTTCGTGCTCTCGTACTCGCGGCGGATGCACGTGGCGGTCTCGTTGCGCCCGATCGATACCGAGGCGTTCATCGGCATGCACGACGAGGCCCTGCGCGCCTTCGGCGGGGCTCCCGAGGAGTGCGTCTACGACAAGACGAAGATGGTGGTCATCGCCGAGCAGTTTCGGGAGCTGACGGTCAACGAGCGCTTCCACGCCTACGCCAGCGCTGCCGGGTTCCATGTCCACGCCTGCCGCGGCTACGACCCGGAGAGCAAGGGCAAGGTCGAGGCCGGCGTGAAGTACGTCAAACGCGACTGCCTCTACGGCGAACGTTTCGCCGACGAGCAGGACCTGCGCGCCCATGTCCAGCAGTGGCTTGACGAGGTGGCCAATGTCCGCGTCCACGGCACCACGCAGCGCCAGCCTCAGGAGCACTTCGAGGCCGAGGAGCGGGCGCACCTGCGGCCCTACCTGACGCCGGAGTGGCTGGACCAGGCCAAGGCCGCGCTGGCCACCCGTAAGGTGGACAAGACGGGTCTGATCGCCTGGTCGGCGAACAAGTACTCGGTGCCGATGGCCTACCAGCGTGGCGAGGTCGGCGTTCAGGAGGACAGGGGGCAGCTGCACATCGTCGACCTGGAGACCGG
>NZ_JAJNRD010000084.1:0-1223 GCF_022228055.1 Halorhodospira sp. 9621 | reverse complement strand
GGAAGATCCGGTTCTCGCGCCAGCCGGTAATCCGTTCGTCCTGATAGGCGGCCAGAGGCAGCTCTTCGGGCACGCCGGTGTCAGCCACCCGTTGCAGCGCCGCGAGCAGGCCCATCTCCTCGACACCCGGGAAGCATTCGGCGAGCGTCCGGCCGATGAGTTCATCTCGGGATCTCTGTTCAATGCGCTCGGATGCCGGGTTGAGATCGATGAACTCGAAATCCCGTCCCTGATCCACCGGGCGATACACGGCCACGCCACTGCCGGTCTGCTCGAAGATCCCGGCGAAGCGTTCCTTGGCCGCCTGCAGGGCTTGCTCGGCGCGGTGCTGTTCGGTGATATCGAGCACGAATCCGTCCAGGTGGGCCACATCGCCCTGGGCATTGCGCACGGCAACCCCCCGCTCCTGGACCCAGCGTAGTGACCCGTCTCGGTGCCGAAGGCGGTATTGCACCTCCCAGGGACGGTTTTCGCCCACTGCCTCGGCGATGGTCTCATCGACCCTGGCCAAATCATCCGGGTGAATGAGCTGGGCATAGGAGACAGTGGCATTGTTGACCAGTTCGTCGCTGGCGTAGCCGGTCACCCGCTCGGCCGCCTGACTGACCAGAAGCATGGTCCAGTCATCGTCGTCGAGGCAGCGGAAGGTGATCCCCGGGACGTTATCCATCAACGAGGCGAGCTGGTTGTTGGCGTCCTCCAGCGCTTGTCGGGTCTGCTCGATGTCGGAGATATCCTGGATGATCGACCAGATGACCTCGCGCCCCTCCGGGGTGGTGGTCTTGAAGCCGTGGAGCAGGACCGGATAGCAGTGGCCGTCCTTGTGGATGTACTCCTTTTGGAACGGCCCGTAGCGTCCAGTGCGTTGCAGCGACTCGATCTGCTCGAGTTCCTGCGGTCGATACGCCTCCGGGGTCACGTCCCAGTAGCTCAGCGCCCGGAACTCCTCGCGGGTGTAGCCGGCGGGCTCGTTGATGGCGTCGTTGAAATCGAGGAACTCGCCGGTGTGGAAGTCGTTCATGGCGATACCAACCGGCGAGAGTTCGAAGAGCCCGCGGAACTTGGCCTCTGCCGCGGCGAGGTGGCGGAGGTTCTCTTCCTCCTCGGTTACATCCTGGTTGACGCCCACGACCCGCACCGGGGCGCCGGAGGCATCGCAGACCACCTGGGCAAGCCCGAGCAGGGTGCGGAATCGGCCGTCATCCGCGCGGCGGATGTCCATC
>NZ_JAJNRD010000083.1:0-1280 GCF_022228055.1 Halorhodospira sp. 9621 | reverse complement strand
CCCAACTTAAACAGCCGCGCGTATAACTCATTGATGCGCCGGGAGCGCACTTAAAATTTGGCACTACGCGCTGACGTTCGCTTGGCTCGGCGGCTTCACCTCCAGTTCCTGGAAGAGCTGTCGCTGCTCTGGGGAGATCGAGACCCCGGTGTGGGCTTCTCCGTTGATCTCGACCGCGTGCCTTTGCACGGTCTCCAGCGCCTCCAGGGCGCGCTCGACGCTGAAGGCGGAGTCCTTGGCCTTCAGGCGCATGCGCAGCACCCGGTAGAGGACCAGGGCGAGGAAACAGATCAGCGCATGGGCGCGGATACGCTCGGGCAACCGGTGGTAGACCGGGGCAATATCCAGGGTGCTCTTCAGTGCCCGGAATCCGCGCTCGATATCAGCTAGGGAGCGATAACGTTCAACGATCGCCTGCGCGTCCCACGCCTCCAGGCTAGTGACCAGCAGCAGCTTGCCGTCGAGGCGTTCGGCGGCTGTCCACGCTTCGTCGTCGATGTCGTAACGGAACTGTTCGGCACCGAGGTCCGCCTTGACGATACTGCTCATCTGGTGGCGCAGCACGGTCTGGTGAAAGCGCCGATGGGCGCTGCGATCCGTTGAGCGGCGCCCGCGGCCTGGGCGGCCGGCATCCTGGTTATCGAGCCGCTGGGCCAAGGCCTCGCCGATCTGTTCGATGCGCTCGATCTTGCGCCGCCGCGCCCGCGTCTGCTCCCGTGCGCGCTCCGGATTATGCGCCACGACCAACCGGCGGCCTTGCCAGGTGGTCTCGGTGACCGATTCCTTCCCGGACTGCTCGGCGGCGTCGGCAAGCCGCGGATGCAGCTCGGCCATAACATCGGTGAACTCGGCATAGCGCCGCCCCGGAACGGCAAGGATGTAGTCGATGGCCAGACCCTCATCGGCAGCCAGCGCCTCGAGGGTGTCGACGTTATCCAGGCTCAGCAGGCCCCGGTCAGCGACAACGACCACTCGCTGGAGCTGGTAACGCTTGAGCAGCCGACGGAGCATCGGCGCCAGGGTCTTTGCCTCGGCGACATTACCCTCGAAGACCTCGTGGGCGATCGGCAGCCCATCAGCCGTCTGCACAACGCCGAGAGCGAACTGCCGGGCAGTACCGGCGACGTCCTTGCTATGACCATACTGACGCAGATCGTCGCCAAGCTCCTTCTCACCGTGGATCCGGACGGTGGTGATGTCGTAGAACACAACGCTCAGCTCCTGGTCGAGTAACGGCTTGAGAAGCCCGGCACTCGCCTTCTCGACGGCCTCGCGGTGCT
>NZ_JAJNRD010000082.1:0-1304 GCF_022228055.1 Halorhodospira sp. 9621 | reverse complement strand
TCTCCGCCCCCCCGCCACCCGATCCTTCCCCCGTGGTTGCCGCATTCGACTGATCAAAGACACTCCCGTGCAGCCAACTGCTTGAGCGTCGTCGCTTACGGCTCGACCCGCACCCACTCGGTCGCGCGGCCTTGGCCCTCCCGCTGAAGGCGGCCTTCTTCGCGGAGGCGGTGGAGGATGGTGCGCAATTGCTGCGGCTGGCGGTCCGGGAAGCGCTGGCGCAGCATGGCCATGGTGAACCGCTCGGGCATTTCATGGAGGACTTCGCGGCGCACCGCCAGGGCCCAGCCGCCGCGCCCGCCGGCACCGCTTTGGTAGCGGCCGTAGGCTTCGGCGACCGCGGGCGGTGCCGGGTCCGCCAGCCGTGTGGCGACGGCTCGGAAGAGGCCGTGGCACCACTCGTTGGCCTGTTTGCGGTTGCCCGCGAAGACCACGGGCAGTTTTGGGTGCAGGGCCTGGATCTCGGCCACGACCCGGGCTGTGTGGGCGGCTGACCAGGGGGCGACCCGCTGCGGGTCGAGGAAGTCGCCGTAGGTGGCTTCGACCACCAGTGCGGGATGGGGATAGGTCGCCAGTTCCGCCAGCTGCTGGTGAAGGATCTGGATCTGGCCGAAGTCGGTCAGGAGGTTGTCGAAGGTCTTGCGCTCGACCACGGCCTGGATCTGCCCGTCACTCTCCAGCGCGTAGTCGCCGGCCGGGAGGCTCTCGCGTCGCGTTTCGGCACCCGGAAAGCGCCACGGGTAACGCTCGGCGCGGTCGATCAGGGCGGTGATCGGATAATCGCCGAAGAGCTGGGTTCGGCCGCGGGTCTTGTGGGCCCGGACGGCGCCCTGGGTGCGGAAGAAGATCTGTTCGTAGTGCCCGGGCTTGTTCTTGTACGGCTTGGTCAGGAACAGGAAGTCGCAGCGCCGGCGCTTCTGCCGGTCGAGCACCAGCGCGAGCTTCTTGCCGAAGCGATTGAGCGAAACCACGGGGACGTGCTCGAGCTCCTCGGGGGTCTCCTCCGGCGGGTCCTGCTCACGCAGGCAGAAGACGTGCCCCTGCGGGCCCGGCCAGCGATCCTTGGCGCGCAGGGCGAGGATGATCCCGTCGTGATCGCTCTCCAGGGTGATCCGGTACGGGAATTTCTCGCTCTGCGTCTGCTGTACGCGCCAGTAAGTGGCCATGTTGCAAGCATAGCGCGAGCGGGTGCGCGTCGACCATGGCGCGTCGGGGCATGCCCTTGGGCTGCTGAGGTCGGTTGGCCGGTCCCCCTGTGGCGTTCGAAGGTCGCCCCCTGACGCCGGTTGGCCGCTCCCCGGTGG
>NZ_JAJNRD010000081.1:0-1339 GCF_022228055.1 Halorhodospira sp. 9621 | reverse complement strand
GGTGCTGCGGGTCCTCCAACCACAGAACTTCGGCGTCATCGACCAGGCACAAGCGCAGAAGCTCCCACCACTCGGCAGAGAAGTCTTGTCCCTCATCAATGATCAGCCGGTCGAAACGCGGCAGGCACTCAGAGCGCTCGATCAGCCGATCTGCCACCTCACTCCAATACTTGGCAGGTTCGGATCGGGCACGCTCAGGGTCGAATGGCTCTCCGGCACTCTCCAGCCAACTGCGGCAAAGCCGGTGGAAATTGCCCACATCGCCGGAGCCGTCGAGTCGCGCGCACAGGCGATCGCCGAGGACGCGATTGAAGCAGATCAGTGCCGGGCGCCGCCCGCGCGAGCGGGCATCCTGAAAAAACGCCATCGCGGCCGCAGTCTTGCCGCTGCCGGCACTGCCGATCACCCGCAGCCGCCATGGCACCATTTCCAGTCCCTGGACCAGGTCCGTAATTCCGCCCGCCAGGCGCTGGAAGGTCTCCTCGTGCAGCGCCACCTCCTGGCCCAAATCCGGTGCCAGATCCAGCTCCTGCGCGAGCACCCCGCGCACGATGCGAGCCGTCTCAGCATCTTCCACCCCGGGGCCAAGCTGGGCTTGAATTTGCTCGGGCAGTTCCTCGGCCCGGGCTGCATCGACGATTTGCTCCCGGGCGAGTCCAGCAGGTTCTGCACGGCGCAACCGGTGATCCGGGCAGTAAAGGAGAACGCCCACGCCCGGAGGCTTGCCCCGACCCAGGCCGCGCTCCAAAGCTCCAAGCAACCCCTCCCGACTGCGATGAAGCTGCCGAACGGCGTCCTTGGGGCCTTGCTCGCTGCCGTAGTCCTTACCGAGCCGATCTTCTTCCTCGACCAGGGGACCGTTTTTCTGTTCGACCAGCAGGGCCTCTCCGGCCGCGTTGACCACCACAAAATCCGCCTCGCCAAAGACCGTGCGGCGCCCCGATCCAGCGCTCCAGTGAACGCCGTGGAAGACGGTGTACGATTGCGGAAGCGCGCGGCCGAGCCACGCCACCGTCTTGAGCTCACGTTCCGGCCCCCCGGCAAGGCGGAGAGCGTCAACGCCTGACGGCTGAACATGCGCCATGACCAAGCCTCCTCTACCACCACCCTCCCAAGGCGCACCGCCAACACGGTGCCCGGGCTTACACAGCCGACAGCCTGCACCGCCGACCCCATCCGCTCCAACCCGATGCTCCGGGCAGGGGGACACTCGTGCTCACGCACGCCTAATCATGAAAGGGACTATGGGGAACCTTCCGGATCACCTCGACGTGCCATTCCGGAAGGCCGTGCTCGATTGCGCCCTTGAGAACATACCCATGGTACGTCGATGTCGGAT
>NZ_JAJNRD010000080.1:0-1422 GCF_022228055.1 Halorhodospira sp. 9621 | reverse complement strand
TGCGGTCATCGGTCTCAGCCAACTCCTTGCGCAAAGCGAATTGAGCGCCAAGCAGCGCGATCAGCTGCGGAAGATCGAACACTCATCGAGGATGCTGCTCGGCATCCTCAACGACATCCTCGACTTCTCCAAGATCGAGGCAGGCAAGCTGGAGCTGGAGACCCACGAGTTTCAGCTCTGCGATGTGATCGAGCAGATGGCGACCCTCTTTGGCGAGAAGGCCCACGCCGGCGGCCTGGAACTGCTCTACGACATCCCACCGTCCCTCCCACAGACCCTGGTCGGCGACTCCCTGCGCCTTGCGCAGGTGCTCAGCAACCTGCTCGGCAACGCCACGAAGTTCACCGAACGAGGCGGCACCGTGGAGCTTGGCATACGGAGTGTCGAGTCGGCGCTTGCCGGCCACGCCACGCTGCGTTTCTACGTGCGGGATACCGGCATTGGCATGAGCGAGGCGCAAATCGCCCGGATCTTTCAGGCCTTCGGCCAGGCCGACACCTCGACCACCCGGCGTTATGGCGGCACCGGCCTTGGACTGGTGATCAGCCGGCGGCTGGTTGAAGCCATGGGCGGTGAACTCACGGTCGACTCCGCCCCCGGGGAAGGCAGCACGTTTGCCTTCACACTCACTCTGCCTCTCGGCGAAGACCGCGAAGCGACCATCGCCTGCCCGAATACCCGCGGCCACCGCGTGCTGATTGTCGACGATCAGCCCAGCGCCCGCGAGATCATGCGCGAACTCCTCCACCACTGCGCGTTCACGACCGAGGAGGCGGCCAGCGGCGAGGCGGCCATCGAGCGGATCGTAGCGGCGGAGCAGCGCGGGGAGCCCTTCGATTTCATCCTGCTCGATTGGATGATGCCCGGGGGCATGACCGGTACCGAGACCTGTGCCGAGATCGAACGCCGGCGCCAGTCCGGCGAGCTTCGCCAGACCCAGCCGCCGATCCTGATGGTTAGCGCCTACGCGCGGGAGGAGATCGAGATCGGCGAAGACCAGGTCACCGACTTCCTGGCCAAACCCCTGACCGCCTCTTCGCTCTACGATGCGCTAGCCCGCGCTGAGCGGGGGGGAGAGCCGGGACGCGATGCCCCCTCATCCCACCACGCACCGGACCTGCGCGGCCACCGCCTGCTGCTCGTTGAAGACAACGAGATCAACCGGGAGGTGGCCACGGAACTGCTGGAGAAGACCGGAGCCACCGTGGAGACCGCCGAGAATGGTGCCGTCGCCGTCGAGGCGATCCGCGCCAATCCGCCGGATCTGGTGCTGATGGACCTGCAGATGCCGGTGATGGACGGCTATGAGGCGATGCGGGCGCTGCGCGAAGAGGGCTACGACCGCCCCATCCTCGCCCTCTCAGCGGCCGTGATGGATGAGGATCGTCAGCGCGCCGCGCAGGCCGGCGCCGATGGCCACCT